>RKRY01000165.1 GCA_007571135.1 Candidatus Nitrosopumilus sp.
ATTCTAGCAGTAGCAATCATATCAATAATTGCAATCTCTGCAAAATCAAGACTTTGCATCATGCCAAGATACTAAAAATCACATCTTTTTTCATTTTTTAAAATACATAAATAGAGACATGTTCAATTCGCATCAAGATGAACAGCCATACGTCATTCACGTTACTAGCTATTTTGACTGTAGTCGGTACTCTAACCATGTCATCAGCATATGCTGTAGGAGATCTTCCACAAGCATGTGTGGGATGCACAATGGAGGATGCAAGAGAGGCAGCAGATAAGATGCTTCTTGATGACATTCCAGTATACATTTGGACTGACAGGACAGATTATAGTCACAGTGACATGATCATGGTAAAAGGGCAAGTAGCAAATGTGGCTTCTGGATTTCCAGTTACAATTACTGTTGTGAGTCCTCTAAATTCAATCGTTACAATTGACCAAGTCGATGTTTCTGACGATGGAACTTTTGGGACGGCATTAAACACAGCAGGTGCAATGTGGAAATACGACGGTACTTACACCATTAAGGCAAACTATGGGAGTGTTGAAAAAACAAGCAGTGCCAAAGTAGAAATAAGTGATGAAGTTGCCAAGACGTCAACATACAAAACTCCCGATGCTTCGACAAAACAATGTAAGAGCACGGAGTTTAGCATAGATGGACATTGTGTTCCATTTAGCATTTCAGGCGGAATGGTGACAGAGGCAACAATCAACACTGATGATAATTCAATTATCATTAGTATCAACGCCGAAGAAAGTGGAATATTGACATTATCACCACCAAAGACGGTCCAAGACGGTATCTTCATGGTACTTGTTGACGGAGAAGAATGGGACGATATTGAAATTGCTGGAGAAAAAGTTACAGTGATGTTCCCAGTAGGCGCTGAAGAGATCGAAGTAATCGGTACCTTTGTGATCCCAGAATTTGGCACAATCGCAGCCATGATTCTAGCAGTAGCAATCATATCAATAATTGCAATCTCTGCAAAATCAAGACTTTGCATCATGCCAAGATACTAAAAATCACATCTTTTTGTTATCCAGCATGCACGAATCGACTCATTTATCTCCTCCGTATTCCCATACAGCCTGTTGCCGGTGCCTTTGCGGATCATGCGCCACTGTATCTCCACCGGGTTGAGCTCCGGCATATACGGAGGAAGGTATCTAAGCACGACATCGCCTCTTTGATCATCAAGATATTTTTTTACCGCAGTCGATTTGTGGTATCCGGCGTTGTCAAGGTATACCAGGATCCTGCCGAATCTTTTACGCAGCTCCTCCAAGAACCCGATAAAGATCCCGCTGTTGGCCCTCTGCGAACCGGCACACAAACCTCCCAGTGCAACTCGCCAAACGAGTGGAATCTTTTTCTTGACAGGCTGACAGGTGTTCTCACCGGCCTGCCGACCGGATACCACCCGTTCCAGGTGTTCCACCCTATGATGTGTGATGCCTCGTCAAGGGCAATAACCGTGTATCCCATTGCCGCGTGGCGTCTTACGTCCCTTCCAATTTTTTTTAAACGCATTTTGTTCGGATTCTGAGGCTGCCTTTGGGTATCCTGGCCTTGGCCTGCGTGATGAGAAGCATCCTGTGCAACAGATCATACATGCCGGATGAGGCGTACTTTACGCCGAATTTTTTCCCGACGTGTACTATCAACATTAGTGCCGTCCACAATGATGACTTGGACTCGCATCTGTCAGGACCTGCAATCATGTCTGTCCGCAGCTGCCTGAGCTGTTCTGGCGTGAGCTTGCACGATGCGCCGGCCTTGTCTCTTCGCATATGCCGCCAAGACCGTCCATTACAGCCCGTCCCGGCCGGTCGCGTATGGCAAGTACGGCCTGTCAAGGGAGTCAGTTATGGCATAACTGACATTTCCTCTTTTCTCATGGCGTATGCCAAGAGTCTGTCTTTTGCCTTGGGATTCCTCTCTTCTTTGTGCATCCAGCACAGCCGCGCCGGGTCGATGCCACTTAGAAAACCGCATTCGGCAGGCGTCTTTTTTGATTTAGCCATGCAATATGACAGATGTCCTGTGATCCATGCGTTTTGATCAGTCTTTGTTGACAAAATGATAAGTGATTGTCAACCGGGATCACTACGCGACCAGCAAGAACACCACGACTGGGCGGAGAGAGGACGTAAGTAAGAGGCGAAATAAAATAATTACAATACATTTTTCATTTTTGATAGTAAAGGAAATATACATACATGCACACAGAAAATTTTGTGGGCTTTAGAATTCATTGTATTCTTTTGGCATTTTTAGTAGTTTCGACAGGAAGTGCATTTGCGCAAGAATCATTGATTTCTGTTCAAACTGATGACAACAACTATGATGAAGGCGATACGATCGCCATTTCAGGACAAGTCAGTACCATAATAGGGTCAACTCCAGTAACACTTCAACTGTTTATTGAGGGAAACCTAGTAGATATTGCCCAAATTACAGTTGCTAGGGACGGCAGCTACTCTCACACAGTCATTGCAGAAGGTCCATTGTGGGCAAAACAAGGAAATTACACAGTCAGAGCATCATACGGTGAAGGAAACATTGCAGAATCAGAGTTTGGGTACACACCAAAATCAGAGGCAATTGAGACAACAACAATGTTTGAGGTCGATGCAGGAAGCAGTGGAACCTTTGATGTAAAATACACAATCAAGGGGGGAACCGTCAAGGACATGGCAATTGATTCGGATATTTTTGCGTTAGTTGTTCAGATAAACTCCACTGATGAGGGAACCATTTCATTGGATCTCCCAAGAGAGTTCATCGGGGCAGAAAAACAAGATGGCAAAGATGATACATTCATCATATTAATTGATAGCATAGAGGTAGCATATCAAGAAACAGTAGTGCATTCAGATTCAAGAGTCATTACGATTGATTTTGCACAAGGAGATTCGGATATCAAGATTATTGGAACGTATGTTGTTCCAGAGTTTGGAGGAATTGTGATGGCTGTTTTAGTAACTGGGATCACAGTAACAATTCTGGCGGCAAGAGGCAAGATACAAACGAGAATTTAGTTTTGCAAGAAAGAGTATTTGTCCTTGAACGGAGACACATCACGCAATTCTTTGACGATTTGTTTTAGTGCAATCACTGTTTTATTGACATCGTCTTGCGTGTTAAAGATGCCAACGGTCAGCCTCAGGGAACCGGTGATTTGTTCATGAGAGAAACCCATTGCCTGTAGTACATGGGATGCCTTTTGAGTGTTGATAGAGCATGCAGAACCGGTAGATGCTGCAATCCCATGTTCATCAAGTTTGATGATTAGATCCTCCCCGTTAACGCCCAGAAATGTAAAATGGGCATTGTTGGGCAATCTAGATTCCAGATCTCCGTTAATGGTGACGCCAGAAATTTCATCAGTCACTTTCCGGATAAGATCGTCTCGCAAGGAAAGCATTCCTGAGAGATTTGTGTCAAAATTGTTTTTTGCAATTTCGCAGGCCTTGCCAAACCCGACAATGCCAGCAACGTTTTCGGTGCCCGAACGCATCCCACGTTCTTGTCCTCCACCCAAAATTACGGGATCGATTGCAAATCCTTCTCTGATGTATAGGGCGCCTACGCCCTTCGGACCGTTGAGTTTGTGAGAGGAGATTGAGAGAAAATCAACATTTGTTGCCTTGACATCAACAGGGATTTTTCCTACTGCCTGCACTGCATCAGTGTGAAATGGAACGTTATGGGAGTGGCAAATCCTGGCAAATTCAGATATGGGCTGGACTGTTCCGATCTCGTTATTTGCAAGCATGATTGACACGAGAGTAGTGTCATCAGAAATTTTTTGTTCTAAAGAGGTTGGTTCTACCATACCAGAGTCATTTACAGGCAGATACTCCAGTTTATGACCATTTTTTTCCAGTCTTTTGCAGGGTTCTAAAACTGCATCATGTTCGATTGAGGAGGTGATGATTTTGCCTCTGGATAATTTTGATACCAGCCCATGCAAAACAGTGGTGTTTGATTCTGTCCCACCCGAAGTGATGAGGATTTCAGATGGCTCAGCGTTGACTAGTTGAGCAATTTGTTTTCTAGCCTTTTCGACTGCCTTTCTTGACTGCCTTCCATAGCGATGAATGGATGACGGATTGCCAAACTGTTCTTTGAGAAATGGAAGCATTGAATCGACTACATCGTCATGAATTTGAGTCGATGCTGCGTTGTCTAGATAAATCAATCCGCAATCACGTTAATTTTTCCCGGCCTGTATCCATCCGGATCCACTTCAACCTCAGAGAATCCAATCATCTTTAACTTTTCAGATAGTCGTTGCAGCAACGATTTGTCAAAGATTGAAACCTTGTTTGTTTCAACTTCAATTTTTGCATGACCATTGAAATCACGAACACGCACTTGCTTAAGACGGGTTAGTTGTTTTACAATTGTCTCACCCATTTCAATTCGAGCCAATTTTTCAGCAGTTACCCTTTGGCCCCATGGTATTCTAGAGGCCAAACAAGAGTTGGATGGCTTGTCATAAATTGACAAACCGACAGATTTGGCACACTCTCGAATCTCACTTTTTGTAAAATTTGTCTCAACGAGTGGGCTTTTGATTTGATGCTGTCTTAACGCATCAATTCCGGGCCTGTAATCTCCCAAATCGTCAATATTTGTTCCATCGACAATCACATCCACACCATGCTCCCTTGCCAGGGTGATTAAATGCGAACCTAGTTCTGATCTGCAATGAAAACACCGATCTGAATCATTTCTTACAAAATCCTCATTTTCTAATTCGTTGTAATCTAGAAAAATGTGAGGGATTCCAATCTCTTTGCAAGCATTACTTGCGGCAGCTAGTTCCTCTCTTGAGAGGGTCTTGTAGTCTGCGGTAACTGCCATAGCATTTGTCTTTAATTTTTGAAATGCCGCATAAGCGACCAAGCTACTATCAACCCCACCTGAAAGAGCAATCATGGCCTTTGATTCAGGATTAAACCAATTAATCAAATCATCGAGATGACTCATCTGCATCCTCAACTTTTTCTATTTCTTTTCTTAATAATAATTCAGACTCTTTAATGGATTTAGAGATACGGTTTGAGATATTTTTCAAATCATCAAACTCAATTTTAAAGTCGTGCCTTCCCTTAAACGAGGATTTTTTATATTTTACCTTGAAAGTTTGTCCAGATATGCCCACGATGGCAGAGTGAACGGATCTTGGCACGATAAATCTGCCTGATTCAGAAATGCGGATTCCCAAAGTTCCTGTTTCATGGATTATGGTGTCAATCAATGATTCAACTCTCTGCTCATCACAAATCACATTAACGAGATTCGTTGGTCGGCCTTTTTTTGTGATTCCGTTGTAAATTGACACGTCTTTGGCCCCCTTACTCATCAATTTTTCTATCAAATTTCCCAATATTTCTCCAGAAACGTCATCAACATTTGTCTCAAGAATTTTAACAGAATCAGTATCCAGCCCGTTTTGCGCTCCGCGGACTATTTTTAGGACATTGGAGAACGTTTCGAAATTTTTTTGGCCAGCTCCATATCCAATAGACTCAATTTTCATTTTTGGGTAATAATCAACGGAGGCATCAAACAGATTTACCAGAATACAAGCTCCGGTAGGAGTTGTCAATTCACTCTCAGAAGAATTTCCTTGAATTTGAAGTGAGGAATTTCTAAAAATTTCCAGGACGGCGCTTGCAGGATTGGACATGGTACCATGTGAAAAAGTTACCAAGCCGCCGCCAACTGCAACCGGCAAGCACAGAATCCTTTCATCTAAAATTCCAAGATCTTCTAAAGCAATGGTGACTCCAAGAATATCTACAAGAGTATCGATGCCCGAGGCCTCATGAAAATGAACTGAATCTGCAGGAATTCCATGTATTTTGGATTCAGATAAGATAAGCGTGTCAATACAGGACTGTGCAAAAGATTCTCCCTTTGGTGATAGCCCAGCTGATTTGACTGAATCAGAAATGGCATTTTTGATCTCAGTGCCCTTTCTTTCATGAATGTCTTCATCAATTTCTAATTTTAATTGGGTAGCTTCAACGCCCCGTTGTGTGACTTTTGTAAAATCAATTTCTTTGATGTTAGAATTTGGTAGAAATTTTTGAGATTTTTTTATTGCGTCTAGAATTTTGTTTTTGTCGGCACCAAGATCGACTAATGAAGAGAGCAACATGTCTCCAGAAACTCCAGCAATTTGAGGATCAATGACTATTACCATAATTCAAAAACTGCAAAAATGCTTATAAATTCGTCTAATCGGATTTTAGTTTCATTAGATTTAATTATTGAGAATCAACAGCGGATTTCATGATCACTATAATAGGTTCTGGTAAAGTAGGTGGGGATGCGGCATTATTTTCAGCATTAAAACGATTAGATGATCAGATATTGCTACTAGATGTTGCAAAAGGACTTCCTCAGGGAGAGGCCATGGATATTAGCCACATGCTGTCTGAGCAGGGAATTGATGTCAAGGTAAATGGCTCAAATGACTTTGCAGACATGAAAGGCTCCAATGTAGTTGTAGTAGTTGCAGGTTCTGGCAGAAAACCAGGAATGACTAGAATGGATTTGTTGAAGATTAACGCATCAATCGTAAAGAGTATTGTAGAAAATGTCAAGAAATACGCAAGTGATTCAATGGTCATTCCTGTAACAAATCCTCTAGACCCAATGACATACATAACTTACAAGGTTTCGGGATTTGAAAGGAGCAAAGTATTTGGAATGGGTGGCATGTTGGATCTATCAAGATTTAGGCAATTCATTCATGAGGCTACCGGACATTCAAGGGACTCCATCAGGGCACTTGTAATTGGGGAGCATGGAGAAAACATGCTGCCACTGCCAAGATTCTCATCAGTGTCTGGGATTCCATTATCATCATTCCTGCCAAAAGAAAGGTTGGATGAATTAGTTCAGAATACAAAGCAGGTAGCTGCCAAGGTAATCGAATTGAAAGGTGCGACAGTTCATGCTCCTGGAAATGCAATCTCGGCAATTCTAGAATCAGTTCTAAGAGACAGAAAGCAGGTAATTCCTGTTGCGACATACTTGGATGGAGAATATGGTCACTCTGATGTCACAGTAGGAGTTCCTGCGGTGATTGGCAAGAACGGAGTAGAAAAAATCATCGAATTGAATCTAGATGAAGAAGAAAAGCAGGTCTTCGACAAAGCAGTTGATAGTGTCAAAGGGGCAATCTCGGGAATCGAGATCTAGTCGGTTGTTGCATGACCTGCCTAGAAATGATGGGTTACTGCAATTTTGTCATCAGGACAGGATTTTTCATCCAGAACACGTTTGGATCAGCGTCCTAAGACGCATGTTGGCGCGCGCTGACAACGCAAGATACGTTGACTAGGCAAATGCTCGGCTACACGAACGATCTGATGGAAAAGGAGTCAGAGGCAAACTAACGCAAGAACGGCGCGCCGTTTCTGTACGCAAACCCGTTGTCTGCCCGCATTGCAATAACCGGTTCATGAGATTCCGCACGGGTAGCCTGCAGGCATGGCCTCTGAGATTATGTCTGGCATGCCTGTCTCTGCATACTGTGATGTTCAGAAGGATCCGAGATCTCAGTGCACAGATGATCGACGACATATCACGGTATCAGACAAAGACGATTCAAAAAAGATTTCATGCTGTTGACAGCATAGTATCAAGGTGTTGGGTGGGTTGCGCAACAGACTATCAAGATCTAAACATTTTTTTGTATAATTATTTTACATGGCGCATTGGATGTAGAAAAAATCCTAGAATCGTTAAAAGAAAACAAGATTACAGTAAATCAAGCAAAAAAATTACTTTCACTTTATTCAATTGAAGAAATTGAAGGATTTGCAAAAATAGACATAAGCAGACAAAACAGGAGGGGGATTCCCGAGGTTATTTTTGCAGAAACAAAAAAAACAGACGAAATTAAAAAAATAGCAAAAAGGGTTCTTGAAAAATCAAATGCTGTAATGGTTTCCAGACTCAAAAAAAGGGACTATTCTGAAATGAAGGGGTATTCAAAAAAAATAAAGGTCAGGGTAAAGACAGGCAGGAACTCCTCCTCACTTTTACTATACAAAAAGCCTGTCAAACTCAATGGGGGAAGAGTCGGAATTTTAACTGCAGGCACGTCAGATATCGGGGTTGCTGAGGAATCGAGACTGATGTGTGAGGCAATGGGTTGCCAATGTATCACAAGTTATGATGTGGGCGTAGCCGGGATTCAAAGAATTTTTCCAGAGTTAAAGAAGATGGTGGATGCGGAGGTAGATTGCATCATAGTTGCAGCTGGAATGGAGGGAGCGTTAGCAACCCTAGTTTCCACGCTAGTAGATATTCCAATAATTGGTGTTCCCACTTCGGTGGGATACGGATATGGTGAAAAAGGAATTGCGGCACTTGCATCAATGTTGCAAAGTTGTTCGCTGGGATTATCAATAGTCAACATAGACAATGGAATTGCAGCAGGAGGAATCGCTGCAAATATTGCAAATCGTTCAATTAGAAAAAAAAGTAGAATCTTTTGACAGTTTGTGGTCGGCATGCTCTAGTGTGTCGCATAGCCCTGGTTGGTAGATCGCCTAAACCGCAGGTAAGCTTGCTGACGGACAAAACAAGGAGATCAAAAGAGATGGAAGAAGAGATCCGAGTTTGGCAAGCGTCGGATTGTGGACCGTCTTCCCTGCGTTTAAGGGGATTTTGGCGAGTCGGTCATGGCATCAAATGGGAGACATGGTGCATGGGATCATCTAAAGACCGCCGTCTACAACCTGATTGCAGCACATGAGGGTGGAACTGATGCAGTATGCAACAGCAGTGTACACTACTCCCCACCCCCTACAGATCATCAAAGTCATGGGTGTGGGGGTTACGCAACAACAGGCCAGCATACTCGTAAATGATATATACCATACTTTAACGAAGTTGTTTAGTTGGCCGGTAAACGTATCGTACTTACTGCTGATCGCAGTTTAATGACAAATTATAGGGGGAATTTTCTGTACGGATTTATTGCGTGTGGTCCATACGAAGTACTCCCAGAATGGGTCTTTGATAAAGTATTTTGTCCTTCAGTGGAGACAGACTCTATCACAGGGGAAGTCAAAGTTGCACAAGTTGGACTAAGACGTGTTGAGAGCTCATTGTTGCAAGGTGGGTATAAAAGAGAAGACGTATTCATGGCACATCCTGAAATGTTGCACAAATCAATTGGTCCAGACACCAGAGTAGTCGGAATTAATGTGATGGATCCATTGGGGATGGCACCGGTCACTACGACGATGTCACCTGAAAAATTATCATATGTTGCAATGAAATTCAAAAAAATGTGTGCAAGCATTATTCAGCTAAAGAAAAAGTATGATTTTAAAGTCGTAGTTGGCGGGAATGGTGCATGGGAATTAGCAAAATCTGACAGAATGAAAATCCACGGTCTTGACACGGTGGTGGTAGGAGAAGCCGATGAGTTGGCCGTAGACTTGTTCCAAGATTTGGAGCAGGGGGATGCTCCGGAACTGATGCATTGTTTTGTCAGAAACTTGGAGAATATTCCAGTTATCAAAGGTCCAACAATCAATTCCTTAATTGAGGCAATGAGAGGGTGTGGAAGAGGCTGTGACTTTTGTGACGTAAACAAAAGATCAAAGAAGGACCTTCCGTTAGAAAGACTGCAGTATGAGGCAAAAACCAATTTGGATTACGGGTTTGATTCAGTATGGCTACACTCAGATGAAATGCTTCTTTATGGGTGTGACAACAAAGACTTTGTTCCAAACAGAGACACCATTACAGACTTGTGGAGGGGGTTAAAAGGGCTTGGAGCAAACTTTGTTGGAACGACCCACATGACATTTTCAGCAGTTGCGGCAGATCCTCAACTAATGCACGACATTGCAGGGATTAACAACCAGCACGAGTCTGGAAGATGGCTTGCGACTAATTTAGGAATTGAGACAGTTGCACCAGACATGGTAAGAAAACATCTCGGTGTAAAAACAAAACCGTTTGCTCCTGAAGAATGGGGAAGCGTGGTAAGAGAAGGTGCTAAAATTTTGAATGAAAATCACTGGTTCCCGGCTGCCACCATTATCATAGGATGGCCAGATGAAACACCAGATGACAATCAGCACACAATTGACATGATGAGTGACTTTAGAGAAATGGATTTCAGAGGATTGGTCGCCCCGCTACTTTACCAAGACTTTAGTGAAAAGAATTCAATGCACTTTGGAAATCTTAACGAGGCACAGTTTACGCTGTTTTGGAAGTGCTGGGAGAACAATTTGAGAGTAATCAATGACATAATTCCAATCATTTTGAGAAACAAGACGTATGGGCCTCCAATGAAGGTGTTCATGTACGGAATTCTAAAAGCTGGAACTTGGGCAATTATGAGATACCTGAGGGGATTGTGCAAGGATCTGTTCAACGGCAGAGTGCCAGATGAAATTATCGACAAGTATGCCAGAAGCAGATCAGTCTCTGCGCCTAAGATTCAGACAAAGAAATTATAGATTTGTAATAGCGTGATCAGCTATTGTGTTTCTTTTTGGAGTCATAGAGACAAAGTAAACTTTGTCTGCTCTCTCTATCCCGTCAACTTTCTTGAAAGACTTTGATGCTATATCGAATTCATAAATTCCAGACTCAAGAGAGCCCTTTGCATATATCATCAGGTAGGTTTCACCCGTAGTAGGGCTAAGCGGAACGAAGGACATCACATAGCCTTTGTATGAATTAATTGGTATTGTATTCTTCATTGGAAGCGATGCCGATGCCACATACATGAAAATATCTTCAATGGTTTCAAATTCCTCATATTCAATCTTCATTGAATAGTATGGGTATCGTCAGTATAATAAGTTACTAGAGAAAATATGGTTATTTTACAGATCTGAAGTGTCGGTGTACCCCGAATCCAATTAATGCAGGTGCTATAACATACATGCCAAGATTCAGCGCAATTACAGAGATGCCCAGTCCCAATACTTCAACTTCGGAACCGCTATCAGCCAGTGTCATGATTGAAAGGGTTGATATCATCGGAGTGATGAATGCCCGGACTGCTTCTTGGAACACTGGGTTTTCTCTTTCCCAGTCGGCAATTGTAGGTGAGAATGAATAGTATAATTGGTTAAATCCAGTCATAAATGCCATTCCAGATGACGTACTCATTATGGTGCTGTCTCTAACTTCCCTCAGTAATTGTATCTGGGGAGCAAGTTCCGTACCATATGCAGCAGTTGCAATGAGACACCCGCCACCAGACGGTTCCGGTTCAGGAGTTGCAACTACTTGGCATATGCCATCTATCAACTCAGTTCCCGCTCCACATCGTGGCTCAGGTTCCGGTTCGGGCTCAGGCTCGGGCTCTGGTTCCGGTTCGGGCTCAGGTTCCGGTTCTGGCTCAGGTTCCGGTTCTGGCTCTGGTTCCGGTTCGGGCTCTGGTTCCGGTTCGGGCTCTGGTTCCGGTTCGGGCTCTGGTTCTGATGCCGAACCGCCGGTATAAACAACCGTCGTATCACCTTTGATTGAGGCAAAATTAAATTCTAGAACGTAATCTCCACTTGATTTCCAAAGGGGACCGCCTGCAACAAAGTCATGTGAAAATGTACCATCAGAGTTTGGAGTAATTTGTCCAATAGATACAAGGTTATTGGTAGGAGATTTGATGACAAATGTGACTGCCTGGCCTGCATGTAATGAAGAATCATAATCCCGAATTTCTCCGTTTACAGTTATTGTATTTCCATTTCCATAAGATGGCAGCTCGGTTGTAACAGAGAATGGTGGAATGTTATGATTGTCAGCAAAAACTGAGCCGTTTACACCATAAGATAAAATCGAGACAGACAACAATACGAATGCCAAGAACCCGGTTAGTCTCATTTTCAATTTTTTCATGGCTTGAGAGTATTTATATTTTGAATGGAAGAAAAATTGACCATATTATATTCGAATTATGCCTTTTTTGACCAAGTATTGGATCGATTTTAAAAAGTCATCATCTAAAATTTGATCTTCTGACCACCACTTTGCATTATTTTTTACCCAGTGTGGAATTTCTCGGTTCGTAGACGGATCAAAAGTGGAAGGTAACAAGATCAGCCCCTCATCAATTAGAAATCTAATGCTGTCTACAAAGTCAGAGTCAGAAATAGATCCAGCTGACCACCGTTTTGCATCGTTCTTCAACCATTTAGGTAACTCAGGAGCTTTAACGCTAAACGAAGTTATCCCGACATCAGAATTACCGTAAGACAACTTTATCCTGTATAATCCGGTAGGGGAATCTTCATTAATTGAGATTATTGATTTGTAATTTCCGCCATTTGACAGTGTTGAAACAAAACTTTGTGATTTGCCATCAGGATACATTATAGTTACGGCTAATGGAATTCCTAGTCTGTGATTTTCTAGATTGCCAGAAAGGCTGATTTCCTTAACATCCCCTGATAAGGGACGAATTATTTCATAAGTGCTTAGTTGAGGAAGTGTGAAAAATGATGTCGCAGGCTTGTTTTTTGACAGAGTAAAGATATTGGCATTGCCAGAACTATCCCTTGAATCAAAATATTTAGCGTCAAGGCTACCGCCGGCAGACGATATTAACTCAGTTCCTGATTTATTGCAGATCTGAGACGGCATCTTAAAAACACCTTTAAAAATTCCCGTACTTGGACCAGTTTCAACAAGAGTAAACCCTGTTGCGCCAAGACCCCCATGTTCCATTCCGTCAATTGTGCATCGCTTATAACGTATGCCTTTAATCAAAACTTCTAGCAATATGCCATTTGCATTTCCTACCATGTCTACATATGCGGAGTTTGGATCATTGACAACAAAATAGATATCGACAATGCCATTTTTTAAATTTAGATCAGGATCATTTACAGTGATTGTTACAGGTTGGCCAAAACGATACGATGGTGAGTCAGACACAATAGTTCCAGAGCTTGTGCCAATGTCTAGTTGAGAAGATGTCAGAATGGATACGCCAACTTTATCAAGATCAGAATAAGTAATTGTGATTCCTGCATCATCAACGAGCCCATCAACTACAATGAATTTTACGTCATCATCAATAGTTTGGATGGTTTGGATAAAGTCTGGATCTGACAGATTCGATTTGCCGGCTACAGAATACTCAAGCGTACCTTCAAATGTTGAAGAGTTGACAGATGTCTCTTTTAACTCAAAACGATAAATCGAGTTGTTAGTATATTCTGAATTTTTTACTCCGAATGAAAAGAAATCAATTATGATTGGCTGGGAGTTGATTTCGTTTGAAGCGGTGCCAACAGAACCGCTATCGTTTGAAGAATCAAAATTAATCACAAGGTAAACATT
Source organism: Candidatus Nitrosopumilus sp. (assembly GCA_007571135.1). GTDB lineage: Archaea > Thermoproteota > Nitrososphaeria > Nitrososphaerales > Nitrosopumilaceae > Nitrosopumilus. The sequence goes on from RKRY01000165.1 coordinate 13,360, forward strand.
CCCAGATCTCCTTACGATGTCTTGGACATCTGAGTCATCTAATTGGAGAAATCCTTGTGATGAATTAAGATCTCCAGAATCAGCTATCATGACTGAAGATGCCCCAATGGAACCAAAAGACAATGTAAATGTAGTATCAGAGAAATCCGAGATTGCAAGATCATTTTCAAAGGACCTTAGATCATAGTTTAGCCAGTTTGTCCCATCGCTATTTTGTTCTGAGGAATCTATCAGTACAGACTGGAGTGCAGAGGCAGAAACTCCCATGTCCAGAGAAATTTTCGCAAATCCGCCATTTGCTACAGTCGAAGTGTCAATGTGTAAAACGGCTGAATTTTCATCAGGGATGGAAGAATTAGCTGCATTCCCCAGATTCGGAGCAGTTGTGGAAAGATCAAAGAAATTCACATCGGAAGCAGCCTCAAGGGTGACAGGGTCACCAATTCTCATGGTAGGAATAATTGCAGAGTCTCTGAATACATCCAGATAATCCTTTGCGCCAGAATTGATATTTTGATCAGAATCGGTCAAAACAATCTCAAATTCCGTTCCGGGAGCTAAAGATGGCAAATTGCCAGCAATGCCCAAAGAAGGATGATGATGGTCGGTTCGAAGTGAGACAGAAGCAGTCGAAGAGCCCGTCAAGACTGACATGGATTCCTGATTATAGGTAATTGTGCCAGTCCTGCCCCTTGGTGCATCGTCTAAGATTCCCAGATTGGATTCATCATCATGGTCCACGTTATCAAATATTCCAGAATTAGGTCCATTTTCAACAAAAGTTAGAATTTTTGAAAATGTTCGAGTCCCATCAAAAACGCTTGTTGTCGGTTGCTCTACATTGGATTGCAACTCCATAACAGAACTGGTACTGACTGAAAGTTTGCCATTGTCGTCAAACCCCAAAGAAGACAGAAATGGTGATAGATTCACTATTCCTGCACCGCCATTTGCAGAATCGGAGCCGTTTTCATCAAATACCTGATAGAATACCGATGATGGGGAATCGACATCAAATGTCCAGGAATCCTCATCAGTGGGATCTTGGTTCAATTGAAAATCGTCAATTGCTAGAAAGATTTCAGAGTTTTCAGGATACAGATCTCTATCTTT
>RKRY01000033.1 GCA_007571135.1 Candidatus Nitrosopumilus sp.
AATTCGTTGTGATGGACGTAAAATAGACGAGCCACGACGAATCATGATTAGGGCAGGCGGACTAAAAAATGCTGACGGTTCGGCCTACATTGAATTTGGCGATAACAAAATTCTAGTTGGAGTGTTCGGTCCACGTGACGTACACCCAAAGCACATGTCTGATACTGATACTGGCATTCTAAGGGTTCGATATCATATGGAGCCATTTTCTGTCGGGGAGAGAAAAAATCCAGCGCCTTCTAGAAGAGAGATTGAGATTTCCAAAGTCATCAAAGAAGCACTAGAACCTGCAGTCATGCTGGACAAATTTCCAAGAACTGCCGTTGATGTATTTATCGAAGTATTGCAGGCAGATGGCGGAACTAGATGTGCTGCTTTGACAGCTGCATCAGTTGCGTTAGCAGATGCTGGAATTCCAATGCGGGACATGGTCGCAGCAATTGCTGCTGGAAAGGTCGCAGACACTGTAATTCTTGATGTAAATAATGAGGAGGATCAGGCAGGTCAGGCAGATATGCCAATTGGTTACATGCCAAATCTTGAAAAAATTACCTTGATGCAACTTGACGGCGTACTGACTCCTGAAGAATACGCAAGATGTGTTAAAGTTGGAGTTGAGGGCTGTAAGTTAGTTTACAACTTGCAAAAGAAGGCGCTAGATGACAAGTATTTTAGAAATGGTGATGGTTAGAGATGGGTTCTCATTCAGTCGTTGATCAATTAAAGAAAAACCGGATTCTTGAATTATTAGAACAAGGAAAACGTGCTGATGGCAGGAAGCTAGAAGAGTCAAGGGATGTCTTGATAGAAACCAATGCAATTCCAAAAGCAAATGGTTCTGCCAGAGTAAGACTGGGCGATACCGAAGTTGTATGTGGTGTAAAAATTCAACCCGATAAGCCGTTTCCGGATATGGGCGATAAGGGAATCTTCATTTGCACTGCTGAATTACTGCCTTTATCTCACCCGACAGTTGAAACTGGTCCTCCGGGTCCTGACGTAATTGAGCTTGCCAGAGTAGTCGATAGGGGAATCAGAGAAAGTCACATGGTTGATCTGTCTAAACTAGTAATCAAACAAGACAAATCTGTTGTTGGCGTGTTTGCCGATAACGTCGTAGTAGATTATGATGGCAACCTGTTTGATGCATGCTCATACGCTACAACTGCCGCATTGCTTTCCTCCCAAACTCCAAAATGGAGTATCGTAGATGACGTTCCCACATTAGTCGAAGGCAACGAATCGCCTGTTCCAATAACGACAATTCCTGTTTCGGTAACCATGGGCAAAATTAGGGAACACATTATAGTCGATCCCAACGGCGATGAATGGGATTGCATGGATGCCAGAATTACCATTGCCACCGACTCTGATGGGAATATATGTGCCTTACAAAAAGGCGGATATGGAGGGTTCACATATGAGGAGATTGTCAAATGTGGCGAGATCTCAGTTAAGATGGGCTCGCAAATAAGGGAAAAACTAAAGGCGGTTCAATCCGGAGGCCGGTAAAATGGCAAAAGGCAAAAAATCTCTCAAGGGTTTAGGTGCAAGATATGGAATCAAGATAAGAAAACAATACACCAAAATTCATCTTCAACTAAAAGAGAAACGGGCATGTCCTGAATGTGGTTCCAAGACACTTGGCAGGGATGCAGTCGGAATATGGTCATGTAGGAAATGCAGCTATAAGGTGGCCGGAACCGCATATGACATTAAATTATAAAGCAAAAATTATTGTTGACGCAAAAGACAAAACGCAAGCGATTTTTGACTCGGTAAGTGCTGATGATGAATTTTACCCGGAAAACCCCGTAAACACAAAAATTGAATTTGATGGACTACTGACTATCCTAGTTGAATCAAACCATCTCCCTCATTTACGAGCCAATCTGAATTCAACATTGAGGCTGATTCAAGCAAGTCATGAAACCATTGAATCAACAAGTATGTGCTGACGAGGCACAAAAGGATGTTGGTTACAAAACGATGCCAATCGGCAATTGCTGCCTTTGCGTGATTTGTGGGATTTTTGGGTTTATATCTGTGAGGCTACTCGCAAGGTGATTGATTAAAAGCATGAATTGTTGAGATTATGCCACTTAGGTTCTCTTTTGCTTTGAGTTAAAGATATAACGAGACAACTTTTCCAATAGATTGTGTCATCCGGACAAATACCACCGTGGATTCAAGAACAATTGATAAAACTGCAGCAAACACAACAAAGCCTCCAATCAATAGTGACTCAAAGACAGAATCTAGAAATAGAAAAACGTGAAACCGAAAAGGCATTAGATGAACTCAAAAAAGCAAGCGATATGGATGCTGTGTTTAAACATGCGGGAACTATTCTGGTAAAATCCACTAAACAAGAAATGATTGATGAACTTGAAGAAAGACAAGAGATGACAAAAACCCGATCAACTGTTCTTACAAAACAGGAGGATCGTGTCAAAGAGATTCTAAAAGAACAAGAAGCAAAAGTTACTGAAATGATGAAAGGCAGATCCGCAGAAACTGCCACCTCTACCACTCCTGCTCCTCCAGCCGAAGAAAATCCTAGAAAATAATTTTATTCAAAAAGATATTAACAAATCCGGCAGAGATTATCTGTGAAGATTGAAAGTCTTAGAATCATAGTTGACAAAAGAGAGCGCAAAAGTGGTATTCCTGAACTTTTAAAATCTGTCGGACTAAATCTTGAAATAAAAACCCTCCCTACCGGAGATTACATTGTTGCACCCGAAACGGTAGTTGAAAGAAAGAGCATTAGGGATTTGATGTCTTCTGTCTTTGATGGGAGATTGTTTGATCAGTGCTCTAGATTGAAGGAACACTTTCAACATCCTGTTGTATTAATGGAGGGAAACGTAGATGAAATTGAAGAGATTGCTGAAAATCCCCTCATCTTTTACGGAGCAATCTCCACTGTCGTTCTTGATTTTAAAATTCCTGTAATTCCTACTCCTAACGCAACTCACACTGCCAAACTACTTGTTTCAATGTGTTCTAGGAAGGGCACTCCTAAGGGGCTTTATTTGAAAAAAACTAAAAAATCACCCGATTTGAAAAGACAGCAACTGTCAGTCTTATGCAGCCTTCCCGGAATAGGAGAAAAATTTGCAGTACGCATGTTAGAAAGATTTGAAACTCCGTTGAAGGTTTTCACAGCAACAACTGCCGAATTGGCCAAGGTAGAAGGACTAGGCCATGCACGCGCCAAAAAAATTAAGAAAATGTTGGACTCTAAAAGCAAATTTAAAAAAGAAACCAACCAAAAAACACTTCATGATTCCTAACCCTCCTTTAACAATCTCCTTTTTAGCGTGGTGCCACACATGTGACACTCTTTTCCTGATGGACGATTCGTTCTACATCCGGGGCAATAATGAATCCATTTTCCAACATCCTTGATTCCTGCAGTCATAACCGGAGATATCTTTAAGCCCAGATTTCTTGCAACATTTAAAATCGCAAAATCATCTGAAATGATTTCACCATTCATCTCAATACATAGTGCGATGATGGAGATGTCTTGCTTTGACAACTGTTGAAAATCACCTGTATCTTTGGCTGCCTTTGTTGCCATTGAGGTTGACTGGTTGTCTGGCCCTCTTATCTTCAACCTGTTTGTTTCAAGTAGTGTTCCTAAGGCATCATGGTTTTTTTTGATATGTTTTATCTCATCATAAACTAGGGGTGTTGTATAGCATTCACTTGATGATCTGAATGGGACTCCGGCATAAAATGCGCTTGCGTCTAAAATCTTAGAATCCAAGCTTACTCATCTGCCGCAACCCTCTTTTCTTTAATCGTATAAAGACTGCAGGTTTTTTGTATTTCTTGATGATGATCGGCTCTTCAAAGTCCGCCGTTTTGATTACTTGGGCATCCATTACAATGTTGCAGTCATGCGAACAAATCACTTCGATTCTTTCATCGGGAACAACGATTGATTCTAATCTGTATA
>RKRY01000151.1 GCA_007571135.1 Candidatus Nitrosopumilus sp.
CCGTTTTGATTACTTGGGCATCCATTACAATGTTGCAGTCATGCGAACAAATCACTTCGATTCTTTCATCGGGAACAACGATTGATTCTAATCTGTATACTGGTGCTACCGGCGTGATTATCAGCACGTCTAGACTCTCATGCAAAATTGGTCCGCCTAATGAGAATGAATGCCCTGTCGAACCGCTAGGTGTTGCAATTATTACCCCGTCCATTTTTTGCTTAACAGTGTCATTTTGAAACTTTATCTCAATCTCGGCGGTTTTAGTCAGGTTGGATCTGCTAACGTAAATCTCATTTAGGGCTGGCGGGAATTCCTTTCCTTTACACGAGGCTACCACTCTGATTCTTTTATCTAAGAAAAATTTGTCCTTTTGAATCTGGCTGATTGCATCACCAATCTCGTCAACGGTTATCTCAGATAGAATTCCCCTATTCCCACCAACATTTACCGTCAAAATCGGAGTTTCATTTTCTAAATTTCTAAACACACGCAACGTTGTCCCATCCCCACCAAGCGTGACGACAAGATCGAGTTTGACTCTCTTTAATTCTTCAAGCGTGTCCATCTTTTTTGCCCCTTCTACCTTAATTGGGGAAATGGTGTAAACTGTTGATCTTTTCGAAAGAAATTTCTTAGCGACATCTCTGGCTGCCTGCTCAGAATCTTTAGAGCCTACCTTGCTAACGACTGCCACTTTTTCAAGTCTCAAGCAGTTCTTCTGATTCTTTTTTACTTAAAAATGGTATTTTTGAAGAATCCAAGAAAAACAATTAAGTATGCAAGCTGTTTCGTATGAAGCATGAGCTATGCACATCCTGAAGTACTAGTAGATACAGAATGGGTCTCACAAAATCCCCCAAACGAAAACAGAAAATTAATTGAGGTAGACTATGATCCTGTAAATGGGTATCAAAAAGGTCACATCAATGGGGCTAGTTTAATCTGGTGGAAGCGAGACATTAACGACGCTGTTACCAGAGACATCATCAACAAAAAACAATTTGAAGAGCTAATGTCAAAAAACGGAGTTACTCCTCAAAGCGAGGTAATTCTTTATGGTGACTTTAACAATTGGTTTGCAGCGTTTGTGTTTTGGGTATTCAAATACTATGGACATGAAAACCTCAAAATTATGAATGGCGGTAGAAAAAAGTGGGAATTAGAAGGCAGGAACTATACGACAGACGAACCGCAAACTGCATCGACATCTTACAAGGCACAACCTCCTGATGAGGGACTGCGTGCCTACTTGTTTGATGTGAACAGAACTCTTGACAGGGAAGACACAGTAATGGTGGATGTTCGCTCTCCTGCAGAGTTTGCCGGACAAATCACTGCGCCTCCAGAATATCCGATGGAGCATGCACAAAGAGGCGGCCACATCCCTGGCGCAAATAACATTCCGTGGGCAACTGCCGTCAATGACGCTGATGGAACTTTCAAAACTGTTGACGAATTAAAACAGAACTATGAACCAAAAGGCGTTACTGCAGACAAGGATGTTATCTGTTACTGCAGAATTGGAGAGCGCTCTTCACACAGTTGGTTTGTTCTAAAGTACCTTCTTGGATATCCTAAAGTTCGAAACTATGACGGTTCATGGACTGAATGGGGTAACATGATAGGAAACCCTGTGGAAAAGTAAATTGCTGCTAGACCCCCTTCCAGTCCTTAAGAAAGGCTCTTTTTATCTTATCAAGGATGGGGATGCTGATCTAATACTGGAAGACAAGACCAAACGGGGGCTTGCTGTCAGGGAGACCTCGATTGATGAGAAACTCAATGTAAAGGCTGATAAGGGCATGATCCATGATATGGATGGAATTGGACACTGGGTCTGCGTTAGGTGGTATTTTTCAAAGGATTCCTTTGATCTCAAACAGGTGCTGGTTCATGCTGAGGCAATGGAAAAAGAGTACGTAACACTCAGGGAACTTACCTGTCCTGACGACGACTGACAACCTTTTTAAATAAAACAAATTTACCACAAGTAAATGTCCTTACTTCTCAAAGATCGTGTCTGGTCTATGGAAGCACCAACAGCAAAACGTGGCGTTTATCCGTTACACGGATTCAAACTGGGACTTTACAGGTTACCAATAAAATTTGAGGATCCTGACGAAATCAAATCCGTTCATGACGGCCTGAAAAAGGCATTTGAGATGGATATGTATGCCGATAGAATTTTTGCAACATACCGATGGACTGAGCAAAATCTTGACGATCCTGACGCAAAGGGATACCAGAAAGTCGAATTGTCTGTTACAGTTGAGATTGTAACTGGGGAGGTTGTAGACATAATCTATCAAATCTTCCCAATTGAAAAATTTGGCGACCCAAACTGGGTCAAAGATTACAGAAAGAAAGCCGACCATTTTGCAAAAATGGTAATTGATACCATACTGCGGAATACCATTCTGGCTGACAAACTGGTTTCATATTTTGCCAAATCTGAAAAGATTTCCGAAGTTGTAGCAATTCAAAAACTAGAAGAATTAACCCCGCTTGCAAAGATTGTCCTCGGCGCCAAAGTCAAACCGGTAGAATCTACTGAAGATGACACAGAGGAGGATGAAGGTGAAATTGAAGTTCCCGATGGCGCTAAACCGGGACCGATCGATGTCGACTACAAATCAAAGATGAAACCTTCTGCATCATATGATGCCCCCGAACACACAATCAAAACATGGGGCAGAAAAGGGACTGGTAACGGCATCATGGGCGTCTGGGGTGAATTCGTCTCGGTTGATTATGACATATGTGTAGCCGACGGCGGTTGTATTGAGGCATGTCCGGTAGGTGTCTATGAATGGTTTGACACTCCAGGAAATCCTGCTTCAGACAAGAAACCGCTAATGTCCAAAGAACCAGACTGTATCTTTTGTCTAGCTTGTGAAGGAGTCTGTCCTCCACAGGCAATCAAGATCTTTGAGCAAAAATAGAAATTTCCTCACAAGTATAAATAACAAGTAACAGTTCTCCAAAGTTAGGCATATGACAATCAGCCCTTTCACTCAATTTGTATTGGATTTGTTTATCATATCTGCAGTTATAATTACAGCTTATACCTGCAACTTTTATTATCTTGCATATCTCTCAAGGAGGAGAAAAGACATTCAATCCACCACTGATCTGGGGACTCCGTCAGTTACAATCCAATTGCCAATATACAATGAAAAATATGTTGCAAAGCGACTAGTCGACGCTGTCTGTGAGTTAGACTATCCAAAAGACAAGATGCGGATCATGGTGCTAGATGATTCTGATGATGATACCGTGGAATTGCTGGAAAACACAGTAGGCAGTTACAAGAAGAGGGGATTCAGAATTGAGCATATGCGCAGGGGCACTAGAAAAGGGTACAAGGCAGGCGCCCTAAAATATGCAATGGAGACGACTGATACTGAACTTGTGGCAATCTTTGATGCAGATTTCATTCCTCCAAAATGGTTTCTAAAAAGAGCAATTCCAAATTTCTCAAAACCAAATATCGGCCTTGTTCAATGCAGATGGGGACATGTCAATGAGAACTATTCTGCAATAACGCAGGCACAAGCTCTTAGCTTGGATTTTCATTTTCTAATTGAACAAAAAGCAAAGAGCAACTCTCACTTGTTTATGAATTTTAACGGCACGGCTGGAATTTGGAAGCGTGATTGCATTGAGGATGCTGGCGGTTGGCATACTGCAACTTTAGTAGAGGATCTGGATCTCAGTTATCGTGCACAAATGAAGGGATGGAGATGCGTCTTTCTGCCTGATGTCGTCGTTGACGCAGAATTGCCTGTACAAATGAATGCCGCCAAGCGACAACAATTCCGTTGGGCAAAAGGCTCTATTCAGTGTGCAGTAAAACTGCTCTCAGACATAATTGTAAAGCGCAAGGTTGCCTTTGAGGCAAAGATTCAGGCCTTCATCCAGCTGACTCGTCATATCGTTTACCCATTAATGCTGATACAATTCCTGGCATTGCCGGTGTTGCTGGCAGGTCAGGTCAATCTGTATGTCATAAGCTTCCTTCCTGCATTGACCATTGCAACATATCTTGCCATGGGTCCTGGCGCATACATCATGATCATACAAAGCATGTATCACAAATCATGGAAATCTAAAGCGAAAATACTTCCTACACTGCTAGTCTATAATGCCGGAATGTCTGTAAATAACACTGTTGCCGTTTTTGATGCAGTATTTGGAAAAAAGAACGAGTTTTTACGAACTCCAAAGTATGGTGTCTTAAAGAAGAAGGATGACTGGAAAGACAATGCATACAATTTGCCCTTTTCACAAGTAACGCTACTAGAACTGTTCTTTGGCGCCTATGGTATTTTGGGAATCTTCATCGCCATATTTTCCAACAATCCAGTGTTTGCTCCGATAATCGGCCTTCAGGCAATCGGATTCTTTTACATTGCATATCTTAGCCTCTCACACACTAGGTTTAAAAGAAATAAATCAAGCGAGCCCCGCCAAATGACTGGGAAAGAGAGAATGGCTAATAGAGTTTACAGACTTTCGGTGGTGGGAATCTTGGTAATCATCGTCTTTGGAGTGACCATGGCAGTCTCTGGATATAATTCGGATATCTACCCCCTAGATAGGATGCGGGGACACCTTGACGGGGTTGTCGGATCTTCGGATCCGGTCACTTTGAGTGCCCATCTTGCCGCAATCCAAACCGATCTGGCAATTGTAGTGGAAAAGCTTCCAGAGACAACTAATGCAAATGGCCAAATCACTAGAAATCCTGTCTGGATATTTCCTACCGAATCCACCAACTTTGTGAGGATCCAAAAGGATGTCGATACATTGGTCGCAAGTGTGGAGAAGATCTCTGCCGTTCCAAAGGACAGCTCCTCTTATCATACTGGAATGATGGATATCAGTAGCAGGGCCTTTTTGATTAAGACTAACATCATGGATGCAACCCCCTACATGTATGTCAGCGTTGCAAATATTCTGCTTGGCACAATTTGGATTGTAGCAATAATTGGCATCTTTGCAGCCTTGAAGAAAAAGAGAGAACAATTCAAAGAAACAGGCGAATCTGGCGTTTAAGTAAGTTTAGCCGTGCCTAGACTAGACGCTCAGCTAAAAGTGGCTTTGAAAAGCAAGTCATGAAGCATCTGGAGTTTAAGCGACGTTCAAATCCCCTCTGATTTCGTCCACGGCTCTGATGCCGTAAATGTCTCTGACCTGCTGAATCCTGACAGCCTCCTTTAGCATGTCTTTGCCAATGGCATTTGATAGAATTGAATAAACATCACTGAATCTGATCTCCCATCTTCCCGCACAATCGAAGATCTTGCCTACTGCCCATTGTCTGACCTCGTGTGGTAGCGGAATATCCTCGCCTGCCTCAGCTGAAACCCTGTCAAACAATCTTACAATATCCATAGTCTGTGACGCCATTTTCTCCAAATCCTTGGCTTCTCCATATTTTGATTCGGAATTCATTCGAATGTTTGATTGGTATTCTGATAGTTTCAATAACGCCATCATTTCTTTTGAGGAATCACTTGAAGCTTTGTTGGTTGCATCTTTGACAAATTGAATCTCTTCAAACAATCTGTCTGATTTTTTATGAAACTCTGCTACTGACTCGCCCTGTTCTTTGAGGGTTTCTGAAACTGAGGAGATTTTCTGTTCGATGCTGCTTGTCTTATCATAAACATCTTTCTTAAAGCCGCCAAAGTCCTCTTGAACTGATTTGAGACCCTCTCCTACAGGGACTGTCGAATCAGCTCTGTGGGATAAGGAGTCAATCTCCGTCTCAATTTTATCGATTTTTACGGACAATTCCTTAATTGATTCGGGTATGGTGCCGTCTATGGAATCAGCTCTGTTGGAGACTGTCTCAAATTGCTGCCTTAGGCCATCTATCACCCCTCCAAGGGAATCTATCTTTGATGCTTTAGTAGAAATGGCGTCAATGGTTGCCTTGATTGCCTCTAATTCCGCACCCAAGTTTGATGATAAAGACACGCCCTCTGCAATCTTTTCAAATTCCTGCCTTAGGCTTTCGACTATCTGGGCACCTGATTCCAACTTGGATGTCTTTCCAGAAACTTTGTCTATTGTCTTTTTCAGATTTTCAATGTCTGTTCCTACTCCTACAAACGAGTCTGTCTTTCCAGAAACCTTTCTCAGGTCGTCTCTTACCTCATCAATCCTTTGGGCGATTTTAATTATCATTTGAGAATTGTTTCTAATTGAGTTCATGCTATCTTTTACCTGCTGGGATAATTCCTGTGATTTTGACGATTTCTGCAATGCTGATATCCTGTTAATCTCATCCTGCAATTTTGCAGTCTGATCATTGATCTTTGTGACTAGGTTTGCCTGTGTCCTGACCTGATTCAGGCCTGCATACAATTTTTGTGTGTCCTCCTCAATTATGCTGATCTGCCTTGATTGTTTTTGGATGTACTCTAGTGTGGATGTTAGCGTATCGATCATGCCCTTTATTGAAACTAGGACCTTCTGGTTTTCGCCAAAAATCTTTGACATTACTTTGATTTCTTTTTGGAGAGCTTTGTTCGAATCGGAAACTGCCGCAACTTTTTTTAGTACCGCAGAAGGCGCCGGCTCTCTTTTAACTGGCTTTTTAGAAGTCGTTTTAGTGGTTTTTTTCCTTACTGCAACCATAGGATAAATTAAAAATTTGCTGATAAAAAAGTTGGGTCTGGAACAAAAGATGCAGGTTCTACTTGTTTACAACTTTTGCCCCGTGAAGCAATTCATGAAAGGTCTTTTCAGCCAATCCGTTTGCCGTTTCTATGAAACCTTTTGTACAATATTCACATTGGATCATATAGTACGGTATAGTACCGTACTATTAATAATCAGGTAATTATGATCTAACCAGTTTTGCAGTCAGATACCCCAGGTCATATCTCTACATAGAATTCAGTAGACCTAATCATCACTCTGCAACATGACTGCCAAAAGTATGCATATGGCTTCTTTTCATATTTTGTGCCTAAAAAATTTTGAATTCTTCTAGTCTGTCGCATAACCCGCTTAGGCGGATAATCCTAGTCAAAAATGATTTTGAACAACAGGCTGTGTAACAAACTAAACTCTCCTAAAAAATTTGGTTTTTATCAGGAATCCTTTTTAAACAAATTTGCTAAATTATGACATGCAAAATCAGCTGCTGCAAATTGATTCAAGTGGGATTCAGAGTTCTTTGAATAATACGGTTAGCAGCTTAATTGAGCAGATTACTCCTGAATTACCCCATACTAGCTTTGTTACTGACTTGGCCTTTATTATGATAATTGGTGCAGTCGTTACCCTGGCATTCTTTAAGATCAAACAACCCTTGATCATCGGATATCTTTTTGCCGGAATGCTAATTGGACCTTTGTCGCCTTTTTGGTCATGGGTCTTGCCTGAAGGTGAACCTTCTGCAGATGTCCTAGAAGGTGTAGGAATACTATCTGATATATCCGCATTGAACCTCTTTGCTGAGATTGGGGTTATCCTGCTTCTCTTTGTTATCGGCATAGAATTCCCTTATGCCAAAATTCGCAGTATTGGAAGAGTTGCAGTAGGGGTGGGCACCATTGGCCTATTTTCTACATTGGGTGTAATCTTTTACACTGCAACTGCACTTGGAATGCAGTTTATGGATGCATTGTTTATCGCAGCGGCTCTTTCTATATCTAGCACTGCAATCATTGTAAAAATTCTTGAAGAGATGGGAAGGATCAAAAAAGAATCCTCAATTCTTGTTTTGGGTATTCTGATTGTTGAGGACGTAATTGCCGTTATCCTGATCTCTTCCCTACAATCTATTGCACTAGTTGGAACCGTATCTGTAGAGTCTATTGTAATTGTTGTATTGGTTGCAACGGGATTAATTGTCGGAACCTTTACTGTCGGAACCCGAGTAATTCCGCCCTTGATTGACAAAGTTGCAGCTGCAGAGCATCGTGAGATCCTGCTATTGAGCGTTTTAGGCGTGTGCTTTGGTTATGCATTATTTGCTAATATTGTAGGACTGTCTGTAGCAATTGGAGCCTTCTTGGCAGGCGTTCTGGTGGCCGAATCAAAATCTGCCGAAGTCGCAAAATTGCTTTCCAGTCCAATTAAGGACATGTTTGTCGCAATCTTCTTTATTTCGGTGGGTGCACTGATGGATATCTCCCAGTTGGAAAATTACATCTTTGTAGCCATTGCGTTAATTGCAGTAGCAACGGGAATGAAGTTTGGAGGAAACATGGCGGGCAACATCCTGTTTAGACAAAAGCGCGGAAAATCAATGCGTTCTGCGTTTACTCTGGCTGCACCTCGCGGTGAATTCTCTATCGTAATTATAAAGGCCGGTGTTGATATTGGAGCAGTTAGCGCTTTTCTGTTCCCGCTAGTTGGCATAATTTCAATAATTACTGCATTTTTGTCTCCGTTTTTGGTCAAAGCAGGAGATAGAATCATCCCTGCATTGGAGGAGAAAGATGCCTGACAAACTTGATGAACTTTTAGAACGGGTTCATGATGGAATCGCAACTTTTGATTTTGACGGAAAGGAGATTCCGTGTATTGCAATTGATGGCAAAAGGTACGATGAAATGCTCTCAAAAATTGCTGGACAGTCCTTTTCTGTCAACACGGACCTAAATATTCTTCAAGATGGCCTAGGCAACGTATTTGTTGAAATTGTTTTGACATTTTCCAAAGGCGGCATTGTCGAAAGATTTCTTGTTAATGCAAAAACGGATCTGAAATTCTTTGAATGCCTGGCCCAAACAACCATGCTGGCGTTATCATCTCCAAAATCAGACCGTGGAAAAGACAATGTGTTTATGGTCCAATTGCCAAGACCTGAAAAGGCACAAGACGCACTTGAGATAATCCTGACAGGGCTTGCTCCTAGGAATCAAGGTGGCGGTGGTGGCGGTGGTGCAGTTACCGGGATTTGAACCCGGGTCACGAACTTGGCAAGCTCGAATATTAACCAAACTATACTATAACTGCAACAATACTAGGGACTGAATTTGGATATTAAACTGTTTTTAACTATTTGAAATTAAACAAGGCGTGAATGAAAAACTTTTCAAGAAGATGGAGCAAAAAATTCAAGATGTAGTATCTGATATGCAGTGTCTGGAGGATCTCTCCAGTTTGATTTCCACCGCTGGCGAATCTCAGTCATTTGTATTTGGAATAATTGTTGGCAGATTATACAATTCATTTTTTTATCAATCAAAGAGAATTCTGAATCGGGAACCTACCGAGCAAGAGATTGGGGAATTTTTAAAATTTGTAGAATCCAAAAGATCATTTTTAGAAAATTTAAGGTGACGGCCTATTCCATTCAATGACCTTGATTTTTGCCGTTCCTGGCATCTTTACACACGCCCCTTTGAGTGCCTTTTTAGCTGCCTCCTTATGAGCTTCGCCATTTACGTATAACTCCATAATGCATTGACCCTGAACGATCCTTGCTCCTAAACTGACTGCCTTGCCCCATGATCTTCTCATCCCCTCGGAGATTCTATCTGCACCTGCAGCTGCGATCTGCTTGTTTTCTCTAAGCAAATTATGCGGGTATATTCTTAATCTGGAATAATATCCTGATTCGCCGGTAGTTTTTTCTAATGTCTTGTTTGCGGCCAATCTGGTAGATTCAATTGCCATGTGTCTGATCTGGATCTTTTCATTAAGACACAGTTGAACACAGTATTCATAGGTGTCTCTTTTACCGCCTTGAAATTTTGCAATCTTGATGTTTGGCTTGCCCTTGATGTACTCCTTTCTAGTGAACACTTGCCCGTTACCTTCTCTGTAATTAGCACCATGCATGATGCCATCAAACCAAAATGCCCATATTTTAACGGTTAGCCATATGTCGTTTGTGCCTTCCAATGCTTATATGGAAAACCCTTGATCCTCACTTTGAAATGGATGAAATTATTTCAATAAAGGGACGGATGGTCTCAGATCAGGTATTCGTCTCTGATAATAACATGGTCCATGATCTAGAGCTCAGGGGATTCGGAGAAACTGAAGACGCAAAATTACTCTTAAAATCCTTTGAGACTCTGTATTTGCTTTACACAAAGAAACTTGTTTTGAAAAAAGGCAAAAGACAGATTGACTTTGACTCTTACATGGGCATCTGTCAAAAAAATGACTCTGCGATACTGACAAAATTCTTGATTTATCGCGATTTGAGATCTAGGGGATATGTGGTCAAAGACGGTTTTGGCTTTGGTTCGGACTTTCGTGTTTATGACAGGGGACACTTTGGTGAAAAAGGCGCCAAATTCCTAATTTTTGGTCTTAATGAAGGCATGCAAGAGAAGATGGGACAAATGCAAAAAAAGATAAAAGAGATTGCGCAAATGGGCAAGGAACCCATCATTGCAGTCATTGAAAGAAGGGGAGAGGTAATCTATTATAAAATCAATAAGATGAATTTTTGTGAAAACAGAATCAGGTTTGAATAACTACTCCTGCAAAACCCATCCTGACGAATATTTGAGAAGATTGTTGCTTTCAGCATACGTAAAATCGTAAACTTCGACATACCTTGTTTTATTGTCCCACAAATCTTCAAAATCCCTTGTCTTTCTTTCTACTCTGGATTTGTCGTTCCATGACGTAAACACATCAACTGACTCAAAATCCCTTGTCTGTGTTGAAAATGACTCCCTTGATGTTCCTGTAAATGCTACGGCTTGGCCCTGATCATCTCTGAAGATTCCTATCCTTTCTGAAAACGAATCTGCCACTTGTTCAGAGTTGGGTATTGCGATCTTTAATTCTATCTGGCCATTATCTACGATGTCTTGTAACTTCTGTATCTTTGAATCCTTGATAAATTTCCCATCAAATGACTTGGTGTATCTTTCTGAGAATAATTTTGTTAGTAAGTTAAGGTCAGACGTTCTGAATCTGTGGCCTGTAATCATTCTCAATTTCGCTTTTCCTGCCGCAAAATTATCACAAGCCATGGATATTGTGGCCAGAGTCTGAATTGAGAGAAGATCCACACACCTGTCGTACTCAATACAATTGCTCAAACATGGAAAAAAGAATTCCGTAACAATGTCGTTTCTGTCTGAACGGTATTCTTCTTTTAGATCAATTTCTCTTAAACTCAACATTGGTCAAAGGCGAAATTGTTATTTAAAGAAACATCTGGAACATCTTTTTCATACTCTGCTCGCTTTTTCCCAAATTAAAGACTGAAATTATCTGGTTTTGAGATTCATGACATGTTTGGAGAGGCGTGGGATGACATGTCCTCAGAGTGTGATGCAAGTGTGAAGAATAACCCAGATCATGTAATTTCGACTTTCATTGATCAAGAAATCAGAATCGCCTCTGAGATCTGCAAAAAATCATCAAACCTGAAAAAATTTATCATCATTGATTTGGGTTCGGGAACAGGGAGAGTCTTGTTTGCATTACAAAGGATTCTTGGAAACTCTGTCTCTTACTGTGGACTTGACACATCAAATTCATGGTTGAATTATCAAATATGCGAAAATCCAAGCTGGAATTGGATTTAATTTCATTTTATCATTATGACGTAACAAATCCTAGAATTGAGGAATTGTTTGACGTTTCTACGAAAATTGTCATGTGCATGTATGACACCCTTGGAGTAATTCCCCTCACAAAAAGAAAGCAGTTTTTTGAAAACATAAAAAAACTTGCCGGCAAGGAAGAGGGTCTTGGGTTAGTCTCTGCATTTAATGGGGATGATTTTGCATTTGTGGCACCCAAAATCTACCATCCGATGAAAAAGACTATTAAGTGAATTTATAGTGATTCGTTTGGCGAACAAAAAGCAGCATTTGGAAACAGCCTTGGATATTACAGTCAGTGGCTTACTAAAAGCCAAATTAATGAATTTCTTGACTCAAGCGTTGAACCTGTTCCAATTACTGTAAATGTTGACGACACTCCAAAGATCATGGGTCATATCTTTACAAGTAGTCGGCTTGATGTAAATTGATGTCTGATTATGCTCCCATCGGGATTTGAACCCGAGTCACTGCCTTGAGAGGGCAGTATGCTTAACCGGACTACACTATGGGAGCTTGATAGCAACAATCCAAGTCTCAATTTAAAGGAAATGCTTCAACTTGGATGAATTGGTAAATTTTTATGAGTTGACTACTTTATAGAAAATTCTGATCAATAACCCATATGGATCTTTTTCAGGTAATCGGGGATCATAATCTGTCTGACTTTCCTATAGGCTTGGGAGGATGCAGGATAACTGACGCTTATTTTGATCCCTGCGCTTTTGATTTGTTTGTTTTTGACGAAAAATCAGGACAAAACCAGCTAATAGTTCATGATGGAAATTTGATCGTGCTTCACCATGCGTCATTATCTGAAAAAAATCCCAAATTACTTCTTCAGTATGACAATCTTCGTATAATTCAAGATGATTCTTGGGATTTACGAATGCTAATATTGAAAGTTAGAGAAAAACGCCCCCAATTATTCTCTGATTTTGCAAAAAATTGCTTGATCGAATCCTTGCTCTGCTGTCAAAGAACAAGTAATGCTATTGACAACTCCGATATCTTTGCACCATGTTGGCAGAAATGTTCTTCATATTTTTTAGCCGATGCAATCTCTGCGCTAAACCAAATTCACCCTAATCCGTCTCATATGCTTGGTGCGTTACGAAAGTTAAAAAGAACTTCCATAAATGATCATATCTCTATTGTAACTCAAACAACTGGAATTGAACATGCTGCACCAACGCTTCTTAAAAGAATGACAAAATCTACAATTGGTTTTTCTGATGCAGTTGGCGATTCTGGTTTCTCTGACCTGATTAGACAAAAACACGATTACTTTGTTTCAAATTCCATGCTTGCAGACTGTTATTTCTATTTAGGATATGTGAATCGAAATAACCTCATTAGGATAAAAGACAAGCTGAACAGGGAACAAGATCTGTTCCATATACTGAAGATCGCTTTTGACGTGGAGGCTGACTCAAATAACCTGCTTATCCTGTCTGAATCTGTAAAAAATTCTGCAAATTCTATTCTGGAAACAATATCCGGTCAGTAATTCTAGATTTATCAGTCTTCCCGGATGTTGAGTTTGTTGAACACATGAAAACCACCTGGCGTAACAGTAGCATGGCAGATCGACCGCTCGCTATGACCGTGCGTAGTGTCTACGTTAGATAGCTGCTCATCTTGACGGGCCTGACCTCGCCGTTCTCCAGCATCACACGTATCGACTCCATTATCTCTCCGTATTCCCACAGCCTGTTGCTGGTGCCCTTGTGGATCATGCGCCATTGTATCTCCACTGGGTTGAGCTCTGGCGTGTACGGTAGCATGTTGCATAACCTGCCTAAATTAGGATAATCTTGGCCAAATATGGCTTTGAAAAGCAAGTTGTGCAACATACTAGTGTACGTAGTGATTTGGTCTAAAATAAGAACAGAAACAGACAACATTTTCTGACCAAGCAACATAGATCCAACCTCCACATACATAATCCATGAAAGAAA
>RKRY01000092.1 GCA_007571135.1 Candidatus Nitrosopumilus sp.
TACTATAAGCTCTCATGATCTTTAGCTTTTTCGGTGTAAATATTTTGTCCTTGTTGAGGAATTTTGTACTGTCCTAGGCGTGTTATGCAACAAACTCCCCCATCGTACGCAAACTGATTATAATGTATGATGTGTAAGAGAGATGACGTACATTTGACAGCACACTACACGCATATCATCAAAGACATTTGGACAAGTCGTGTAACAAACCATCATTTTGTAATGATTATCTTCATGGCATCATCCCCTGTTCTGGCATGATCAAATGCCTTTTGAGTCTCTGAGATCGGATATGTGTGAGTGATCAGCTGTTTTACATCAATTTGTCCTGACTCAATTAGTTTTAGTGCTTCTTTTGTATCTGCATCAGAAGATGCGTAACTTGTCACCAAGGTAGTCTCCTTAGAGTAAACTTTGCTCATGTCAAGATTTGCTATTGCACCTTTTGAAGGGACGCCAAACATCATTACAGTACCTCCCTTTCTGACCACATCAATCGCGTCCTCTAGTGCTTTGAGACTGCTTGTAGCCACGATTGCAACATCTACACCTCTGCCTTCAGTAGCATCAAGAATCTTCTGTTTTCTGTTCGCATCAACTGTGTTTATAGAACCAGTGATCCTGAACTTTTTTGCAAAAGATAATCTAAAATCATTTACATCAAAACAAAATATCTTTGAAAACTTTTTTGTCTGTGCAAGCATAAGATGCATCATTCCAGTCGGGCCGACACCAAAGATCGCAGTCGAATCGCCTTCCACGTAATTGAATTTGTTCCAAGCTCTGACACAACATGCCAATGGTTCAATCATTGCAGCTTCTTCAAAACTAAGTGAATTAGAAATTTTCAAAACGCCTCCGTGTGCAACATTCCATGCAGGAACAACATACTCTTCAGACATTCCGCATGGAGAAAGATTCGTCTCTGAATATTTTTTGCACATTGTCTCATTGCCGTGATTGCAAAGATGGCAGTCATAGCATGGAACATGATGATGTGTAAAAACCCTATCGCCTTTTGCAAATTCAGTTACGTCGGATCCGACTTTCAGAACAACTCCTGCCGGTTCATGTCCCAATCTCATCGAAGTCTGCCCGTATTGTCCAAAGACTTTTTCCAAATCAGAACCGCAAATTCCACACGCGTGCATTCGAACCAAGATATCACCAGGCTCTAACGTTGGCCTTGGGGTCTCATCTACCGATATGATACATGGTTCTTTAACAAATGCAGTCTTCATAATGCAATTTTAGAAAACAGGGTATAAGTAGATTGAATCAAACACCAAGAATCTTCTTGAGCATTGCCCTATAGTCAACTTCAGATTTTTCACTGCCAGTTGCAGGCAATGCAAAAACCAAGGTTGATTTTTCGGCCCTAAGTGCTGTTAATTCATCGTTGATGTCTTCTGTGATATCATCACTAACAAGAACCAAGCCGACATCGGAATCATTGGTCAATATTTTGATCTCTTCTAGAGCCTTTTGGGGCGTATTGGTGATTTTGCCTGGAATGCCAGCTAGTTGAAAGCTTGTTACAAAAGATTTGCTACCCACAGTGAAGATCTTCACAATCCAAATTCTTGTATGTTCTAATTTAACCGTTTTTGGTATCCCGGATAGATGATGATGGTATTGGTTCAGCCATGGCAATAGCTCAGATGTGTAGCGGTTCTAAGAGATGCTCGATTTTAGATTGGCATCTAGCACAGGCAATAGATATTGCGACTTGGTCGCTCGGAGTTTAGGTTTTTGCAAGCGTATCTTGATGGCCTGTCATGCGACTCATGTCATTGACCCATAATTGAACCTCAGAAATTCTAGCAAGACAGGCATTAAAGCAACTAATCAGATCAGAAGGTTGATTTAGTTTAAAAAATCAGGGATTGTATGGCTGAAATTGACACCGGCAAGGACGTCTATTTGTTCCTACACGGAAGAATGGATCTTAAAGAAAAGGCAATGAACGCACTTGCTGCAAAAGGTTTTGCAGCAGACAAAGTTATCATGGCACTGCCAGACAAGGTAGGAAATGTCGGAGACTACATGGCAATGATGTGGATGCCACCAAACCCGGATCATATAAAGATTCAACAGATCACCAAGGTAGATAAGGTTGAACCAGAAGGGATGATCGGTCTTTGGAAAGGCGTTGCAAAAGACGATATCGAGTCTATTCCATTGGAATAAACCCTAGCTGAATCCGGCACCAAACTCGTTTCCTTTTTCTAGGAAATCATTGGAGCCAGAACTTTTCATTTTTCTAAACAGCAGTGTCTCATAGACTATCTTCATTGCCTCCTCATCGTCTACCCCGCAATCGGTCTTGACTTGATCACGATACGGAGTCAGCTTTGATCCATCCTGCTCGTCAGGCGAGAGGTCATCGTGAACCATCAGGTTTGCAATCTTTTCAATTTCAGAGTTTCTTTGTGCATCATCCATGCAGGAGTTGTGAAATTTCTGGTTATTAACAGGTTCGAATTACAAATCAGAGATCAGACCTGAAAGAAAATCAGAAAACTCTTCGTCTGAAAAAACAATTGTCTCAAACCTGTCTTCCCTGATTGCCAGTGACACTAGGTCCGAATGATAGCACGATGCTTTTCCGTTTGACTGGCCAAAATAGAATGCGTGGCAGGAACAGAAATCAGCCTCAGGGTCCACCCAATGCTCGCCGCCTTTTCCAACGACAGTCCAGATTCTTCTTCCGGTAGGCTCAAAGACATGCAGCTTGACACGCTTCTCTGAGATCATTATTCCCAGTCGATCAGAATCCTTGTTCATAACGGTTTAATCTCGTATGTAGAGTATAACTTTGATGCTGCAGACACGAATTGTCCCCTCAAAGCCCGCCCTGATCTTGGAGGGGGAAAGAAAGAGCCTCATCGTAACTGATATCCACATCGGCTTTGAGAGCATCATGACATCAAACGGGATCTTTGTTGGAAAGAATTCCACCATCAATGAGACAATATCAGAAATTTCAGAGATTATTGACTCGGAGAATCCCGACTCTGTGATTCTGCTAGGGGACATAAAGTCAAGCGTCAAGGGCATCGGAAGAAGTGAGTGGGACGAGGTTCCAAAGTTTTTTGAAGAGATTAGGAAAAGGTGTGATGTCGTTTTGATTCCAGGGAACCACGATGCAAACATCCAGAGACTGGTTCCAGACAATGTCTCAATGATCAGCCCGTCAGGAATGGTTGAGGAAAACGTCTTGCTGACTCACGGGCATACAATGCCTTCTGAAAACCTTTCACACGTAGACAAGATAATCATGGGGCACTTGCATCCGGTATTCTTTCAGGAGGATTCCATAATCAATGGCCAGAGGGTCTGGGTTTTCATCAGGACAGAAAAGGAAAAGATTTTTCCAGACAAATCAGGAGAACTGGAAATTACCATAGTGCCATCATTTAACAGGTACTTTTATGCAACTCACAGAAAAAAATTCAGAAAGTCAATCTCTCCAATAATGGGCAGAATAGATTCCGTCTCAGATGCAAGAATCATAACGCTTGATGGGACAATAATTGGAAACGAATCAATCATTGATCATGTGCTGTAAAATGTAGTGTGTTGCACAACTTGTTTTTCAAAGCCATATTTGGCCAAGATTATCCTAATTTAGGCAGGTTATACAACATGCTAGTAAAATGAACGAATTTGGCAGTATCAGGGTTTTGGGAATCACATTAAGACTAGAAATGTGCCTTTCCGTACATC
Organism: Candidatus Nitrosopumilus sp.; assembly: GCA_007571135.1. Lineage (GTDB taxonomy): Archaea > Thermoproteota > Nitrososphaeria > Nitrososphaerales > Nitrosopumilaceae > Nitrosopumilus. The sequence continues at coordinate 3,730 of RKRY01000092.1, forward strand.
TTAGGAGTCCGAGCAATATTCTCCAAGGGTCCCCTTCTCAGTCATCTGACAGAGTCAGATCACAAAGGCTTCATAAGACGGGTTGCTTCAAATGCTTGTTTTCATATCGAATTATCAAGCAGACAAATCATCAGACAGTCCAGCTCCAATTTTTTGAAGAATCCCAATTTGGAGTCACT
>RKRY01000061.1 GCA_007571135.1 Candidatus Nitrosopumilus sp.
GCGCAGCCGCGCCGCGCCGATGCCCCTGAGGAAACCGCATTCGGCAAGTGTTGTTTTTGATTTAACCATGGAGTATGCAGGACATACTGCGATCCATACATTTCGATCAGCCTTTGTTGACAAAATGATAAGTGATTGTTAATCATAAACACTACGGGAAGAAAATCAAAAAAAATTATGCCCAGTAAACAACTATGAAAGCCAAACATTGAAAGTTTTTCAAGATGGTTTTTTAGAGAAAGATTGGCTGGAAACAAGAAAATTAGAGGGATTTAGCGCATAGGGAACAGAACGATTCCTAGCCGTCCTAAGATGCCACCTTTCACTATCAGAAAATGGTAAGATGCCAACAAGAATTTGGAAAATCCGTATTGGCGAGATAATCACTGTCTTCTTATTGACAAAAATCATTCACAAGGTCAGCTTTGAGATTCATAATAACTTTTTATTCTCATTTTTAAAAAGAAGATCATAAAATGTTTAAGTTCAAGAAAGAGGAGGAAGGGGGGGAAATGGCAGAGGAAAGAATGGCGGGCAATGAGACACCAGAAAATGAGGAAACAAACACATCAATGGAGACCGAGAGTCAGATTGGAATTGGAGAGCTGATGGGCAAGCGTGCCAAGTTAGAGGAGGCCATTGATTATGTAGGATTAATGATTAAGAATCTTAAAGACAAGAGAACGTTACTTGAAAAGGATATTGAAGATGAGTCAGTGGATATCAAAAATCTCAAAGAAAAATTGCAAAAGGTCAGTGAGTACGTTGACGAGGAAAATAGGGGAATTCAAGAGTTGGCAAACAAGAGAAGGCAGGTTGAAAATGAGGCCGACGAGGTAGGCTCCATAATTAACACCTTAAGAGGCAAATTGTCTGGCATCGACAAAGTAATCGATGAAGAGGGTAACAGGGTGAAGCAGGTTAAAGAAGCAAGAGAGTCGCTATAGATAGTGTGTGTCTGTTGCACAACTTGCTTTTCAAGGCGATTTTTGATCAGGCCCCCAATCTAGACAGAATTATGTAGCAGACTAGCCATATAGAGAAAACATCTTCTGATTAAAGGAATTTTGCAGTAGTAGATGATTCTCGAGTAGAGGTTGGAACTGATGGGAACATTTCGCCAGTTGAACTTTCTGCAACAGCGGCTGCCTCTTTAAGAATTGCTTCAGATTCTGCATTTGTTGATTCATCTATTCCAAATGCCGCATCTCCAGAGAAGCTCTCGGTCATAAAGCCTCCAAGCATCTCTGCCATCTGGCCAATCTCTTGTTCTGCCCCAGGCATGATCTTTCCTAGCGAAGATTTGAGATTTTTCATCAGCCCCATTGTTGGCATGATGGCAACTACAGTATCGCCAAGATCGCTGCATGTTGTTAGCCTTAATTCGATTTGTTCCAAGGCAATCCTGACACTACTTAGAATTTTAGTAACCTTTCTGACTTCAGCTAGTTCGTTTCCTAGAACTTTGCTTGTTTGATTGTCATGTTTTTGGGTCGCTTCAACAATTCTTTGAAACAATTTTGCGTCACGATCCTGAAGATTTGTTAGCATGGAATCCAATTTTTTGATTTGCAATTGTAATTTCTTGATAGCTGTTTGAACTCGTGGTTTAAGGGGACCTTTTGGCTTCAGAGTATCGTTAATCTTCTCTCCAATTCCAGACTGGGGTTGCTTTGACCACTTGTTGTGTAGGTTTGCCATCAAGTCTCATTTTAGAATACATACTTAATTTCAAGTGTAAAGATTGATTTACCGTACATAAAATTTGACTAACCTGTGCCTTATAGGAATCAGCTGTTTTTATCATGCTGTCGATTCTCCTCACCTCACCTCATCCCCTCTTCCTCCTCAGACAGTCGGATCAGTGAATCAGGGGCCGCAGGGGAAACAAGTCTGACGTAATCGGTTAAGTCAGCTTTGGCAATTTCAACAAATTATGCAAGATTTATCAAATTATTGAAAAATATACCGCATGTAAGCTATGAACTTCCATTTAACTTGGCCATTGCGCAGACAGCGCGTAGATTTCTACTCGTATTGCCCTGATGCCGGTGCAACGACATGTCGACAGAGGGAATATGTCCACTGGCTTTGGATGCAGAAAAGGTCAGGCGTGCATCCTCTTCAGCATCTGGCGCACAACGCAGATGTAATCGGTTAAGTCGCATGAAAGAATTTGTAAAAAATGAGAGTTTATAGCTTGCATATTCCATATTTTTCAATAACTTGCTAGATTTTGCATGATTAGTTGAAGTTATCAAACCTAACTTAACCAATTGCACGCAGATCATGGGCATGTATTGTTCTTCATGTGCAGTGGAGACAGGCAACATATCCAGGTTTGCGGCACAACGCAGATCATGGGCATGTATTGTTCTTCATGGGCCACGGGCATCCTCCAATGGATCGTCTGATCGCAAACTGGATGCAGGACGTCCAATTGATGATATTTCCATGTGGTCCAAATTCAAAGATAAACGAGATTAGAATGACTAGAAACGACCTTGCGCATGACTTATTTTGTCCAGAATAAAAAAATCAAATCAGAAAATGTGGGAAGCAAGATCATCAAGCTTTGATCTTAAAGAGGGGAAGGCTGTTCCAAGACTGCTCAAGTGAAGAGGATACCGGCATGACTGACGACACGCGTCATTTGAGCAACTAAACTGGAGAGAACCAATTGCAAAGAAGACGAGAAATTTAAAACTTATTTTTATAACATAAAGCATGTGATCACCAAATGAATAAAAAAATCACAATCATCCCAGTTGTTGTGATTATGGGAATTTTTGTGGGAATTTCGTTTGTTGACCCTCCACTGGAAAAAGACAACGTCATATTTCATGCCACGCTAGCTGATCCAGAACTTTATGTAAACGGAGTTTATTCTGAAACTTTTATGATAAATGCCGGGGATTATCACTTTAGATTTGTTCCGAACGGAAGCAGTCCCAAAATTCTTTCAATTTCAGTTTCAGGAAAAAATTTTGAATTTAACAAGAATTTTGAATTGAAAAGCCAACTGCAACAAACAAGCATCTCAAAGTATTATACATGGAGCTATGACGGCATGGAATCTTTTACTGCTCCTGAATCAGGACAGGCAAAGATTACAATCAACCCCAATGGAAATGAGATGGGATCTGTATCAGTGGACATTTTGGAAGATTAAAGAAGGCGCAACCCCTTAACTACAGAACTTTGAGAGATTTCCTCTCTGTATCAGGACGTCATACGTCTGATTGCCTTTTTCGTTCTGCGGGGCTGCGCATGCTTAGTCGATAGGAATTATACCCTTCGGCATTGTTTATTATAGGAATTTTAAGTATTTAACATTTTAGTTGATAAATCATACAACTATAAGCAATTTTTTGAAATATTTTATTCCAAATATCCTATTTATAGATCTATAAATTGCGAGACTATCCGTAAGCTTATGAGACTATCCGAGAAGGTTGTTTTAGTAACAGGTGGAAGTAGGGGAATAGGATATGCTATTGCAAAACTCTTCTCAGAAAACGGGGCCAAAGTAGTAATCACTTCACGAGACCCCCAAAGATTGGAAAAGGCCGCATCGGAAATTTCTAATTCATCTGGAGTTGTTGCAGACATTAGAAAAAGAGATCAGGTCAGGGATGTAATTAAGCAAGCAATCGAGAAATTTGGCAAATTGGATATTCTGGTAAACAATGCGTGGATTTTCCCAAGAATAAAAAGATTGCACGAAATAGATGAGGGTGAATGGAACAAAGTCCTTGATGCGAATCTTACAGGACAGTTCAGATTTACAAAGGAGGCGATTCCGCATTTGCAAAAGAGATCTGGTTCAATAATTAATATCTCATCAGACGCAGGGCTAAAAGCATATCAAGGATTTAATGCAGATGCATACTCTGCATCAAAAGCAGCACTTGTCGCTTTAACGAAATGCTGGGCGTTAGAATATGCAAAAGATAAGATCATGTGAACTGCATCTGTCCCGGAGTTGTAGATACCAACATGACAAAGCCGTTTATGAAAACAGAAAAAGATGTAGAATTTATGAATAACAAACATCCGATTGGCAGAATTGGACGGCCGATTGAGGTCGCAAACGCGGCACTGTATTTTGCATCAGACGAGTCATATGGACCACAGGTGCAGTTTTAACAGTTGACGGGGGAGAATCCATTAAATGAGCGCACATGAATTTAATACAGCTGTATAGAGGAGAGAGCATAATGAAGGATAGAAAATCAAAGGCAAAATTAATTATTCTTTTAGGAATTATTTGGATTATCGTCACACTGCCATTACCATGGATAGTTAACAATCCAGAGATTTCAGAATCCCAGTTTAATACGATTTTAGGGATTATCGGAATAATATCAATTCCATTTATTGTGCTAGGCGTTGTTTGGACACTAAAACCGGAACTGACAACGTAGGTGTAAAAATGATAGGAATTCCCATCCCAGATAAGATTCCCGAGTTAGATATCGCCTTAGAGGCGGCAGTAGATGCTGGAGAGGCAGTCTCAGAGATCTATCAAGGCGAATTTACAGAATCTGCAAAAAAAGACGAATCTCCGGTTACAGAAGCAGATTTAAAGAGCAATGAGATCATTAAAAGACGCCTCTCTAGAACAAGCCACCATATTTTATCAGAAGAGGACAGGGATGATCTTAGAAGATTGTCTGGAAAGGCAGTCTGGATTGTTGATCCGCTGGATGGGACATCTGATTTTATTGACAGGACTGGAGAATTTACAGTGATGATTGCACTTGTAAAAAATAAAAAACCAATACTAGGGGTTATTGTATGGCCAACTGAAAAAAACTTTTTTGCTGCACAACTAGGAGAGGGAGCTTTTAGATTTTCAAATAACCAATGGGACAGGATTTCAGTTACATCAACATCTGACTTGTCTAAATGCAGAGCAGTAGGTTCAAGGCACCATCTATCTGATAAAGAAAGACTATTCATCAAGAGGCTAGGAATTGAGGATTTTACAAATGTTGGGAGCTCATTGAAGGTTGGAAAAATTAGCTCTGGTGAAGCTGAAGCATACATTACAACTACAAACAAAATGAAAGAATGGGATACGGCTGCATCGTACTGCATCGTAACTGAGGCTGGAGGAAAGATGACTGATATGTTAGGAAATGAACTTAGTTACAATAATGAAGATGTCTATCATCAGAACGGGATTTTAGCCACTAATGGAATAATACATGATAAAATAGTCGAAGAGTTTAAAAAATTAGAGTAGGTCTCTGCCTTTAAGAAAATCCTTTACTTTGTTTGCACTATCAGAGAGCGATTCATGTTCTGTGTCAACGATCAAATCAGCTTTTTGAGGAGCTTCGTAGGGATCGTCAATTCCCGTAAATCCTTTAATTTCTCCTTTTCTAGCTTTGGCATACATGCCCTTTACGTCTCGTTCTTCACACTTTTCTAATGAACACTTGACATAGCATTCTGCAAACTGATCACCTGCATCGATGATCTCCCTTGCATTCTCTCGATTTTCAAGATATGGGGAGACAAGAGATACTGCGCTTGGGACTCTGTGTTTTAGCAAAAGTTTTGCCAGATGGGCAACTTTTTTGTTGTGCTCATCTCTGCCTGCTTTTGAAAAGTCTTTTGGAGAGAACCATTCTCTGAGTTCGTCTCCATCAAGCATGGCCAGATTTGGTACATCCTTTTGCAAGTCTTTTACGATGGTAGTCTTGCCTGAACAAGGAAGACCAGTCATCCATAGAACGAAAGGTTTCACGGTCAAATTTTCCAATATTCCAATAAAGAGGTTGCGTTAATTTTAGTCTGTTGCAACAGACTAGTTAATTTCTGAACCAGATGCTGTCTTCTAGAACTTTGATTTCTTTTATCATCTCTTCTGACTTTTTTGAGATGGCCATTACGGATCTGAATTGTTCATACATGGCCATCTCTTCTTCTTTAGAAATTGCTTCGGCTTCGGCTCTATCAAAGAAATCTTCTTCCTTTGACATGTGATCTTGAAGGTAGACATGGTAGGTTTTTAGATATCTAGCAACCGGCTCTCTTGCGTCTTTACCTTCTTTCCATCGCTTGAGGTATTTTTTTATTTGAATTGCAATTCTCTGTGAAAATTCATGCTCGATTAACAGACCGCGAATCTCTTGCTTTAAGTGATCATAACTTGCAACACATGGAAAGTACGAGTCTTCCTCACGCGAATAATGGACCGAATCTAGGAATTCTTCAATGATCATGGTAATCCTGTCAATATCAGATAACGGGATATCTTTTCCCGCATAAAGATCTGTGTAACACTTTAGGATCACTTTTTCTAGACGTCTAATTTGCTTATGATCTTCTCGTAAAACGTCGGTTGCACTCAAGCATTAGAAATTATGCATTGGTAGATTTAATGTGTATCTCAACTCAGTAATCAGAGCCTAAATTTTCGAGTTTAATTTTTAACCGCATAAAATTGTTCAGAGAGTAATGAATCCGATGGTTTTGTCAATTTTAAATCTGGTTAGAGGACAGGCAGGCGAGACGACGCCGATTTCAAATTTTGCCATATCCGTGATCTTGGAAAGATTTTCCGACTTTCAAAACTCACTGGGAACACTTTCGTTTCAAGACGGGATTATTGCACCTGCGCACGTGATATTGCTTGCGGCAGGGGTAGTTATTTTTCTGGGAGTTGCAGGGGAGGCCTTTTTCAAAAAAACTGGAATTCCAGATGTGGCATTCTTGATGATTTTAGGGGTAATCATAGGTCCTGTATTTGGATTGATTCAAGCTGAAGCAGTGATTCAAGTTGTTCCGTATTTTGCCGCACTTGCATTAATTATCATCATGTTTGATGGCGGACTGAATTTGGATATCAAGCATGTTGTAAAAACGGCTCATTTTTCTGTCACACTAGCTATACTGGGATTTATTTTGTCAGTTGTAATTATCACACTTGCTGCCCACTATGCATTGGGATGGCTTTGGTTAGAAAGCATTCTACTGGCATCCATAGTTGGGGGAAGCAGCTCGGCAATAGTCTTTGGCCTGGTAAGAAACATCAAAATTTCCGAAGAGACCAAATCAATGCTAAGTTTTGAATCTGCATTAACAGATATTCTTGCTACAATTGTGGCCTTTATTTTGTTTGAGGCAGTGCTTACAGGAGTGTTTGATCTTAATACATTGCAAGAGACTATCGGCAGGGCCGTGGTCGTAGGTCTTGTTTTAGGATTCGGGGTTGGAATTCCATGGATGTACATTTCCACAAAGCTTGGAAATGCACAGCATGCCTACATGCTAACACTTGGAATTTTGTTTGTGTTATTTTTCTTGGCAAACTCGTTTGGAGAATCAGGAGCACTAACTGCACTGGTATTTGGATTGATTTTGGGAAACAAGAGTCATCTTGCACGTATTCTCAAATTCAAACTTCCAAGAATCGAAACGGACGATCCGACACATAATCAGCTTACATTTTTGGTAAGATCATTTTTCTTTGTGTTTGTAGGATTGATGGCAAGCTTTGGGCAGATAGAATACATCATCTTTGGAATTCTGATTACAGTTGCAGTGTATTTTGGAAGAATGTTTGTTGGGAAGGTTACTCTTACAAAAAGATTTTCGCGGTTGGATAGGGCAGTTACAAATTCGATGATTCCAAGAGGATTAGCAGCTGCAGTGCTTGCAACTTATCCAATTACGATGGGACTGCCAAATGCTGAGGCCTATCCGCAGATAATTTTCTTCATTATCTTGGCATCAGTAATAATCACCACAATAGGTCTTGGAAGATCCAAGAATATTCTGCCACCTGAATCAACAGAAGGTGGGTTTGTAAAACCGCCACCTGAAGAGCCAAATGGAGGTGACGATTCCGGTAAGCAAAATGAGATGGCTGATGAGACTTCTGATGGTGGGTTTGTTACAAAAAGATTGTCAGATGAATGAGTGGTGATTTATGGTGTCTGCTGTTGTATATGCAAATTTTATTGTGAAGAGGTATTGGAAATATTTCTGACGAAAATCTATCTTGAGAATGCGTTCAGGTATTGGACTGGACGATGAAAGAATCTAGTTTTAGAATTAATGAAAGGGTATCTGCTTGCGCTTGTGCGTAAGAAGGATTTTTTCAAAGCCATTTTTGTCCAAGATTATTCCAATTCAGGCATGATTGAAACAGGCCAAAATTTTACGCATGTCTCATTATGGAGCGCCAATAAACTTGTGCAGTTGAGGAACGACTTTTACATCAACAAAATTTGGATAAACGATATCGTATAATTCAAGCAACAACTCTAGAGAAGGCTCGGAGATTCCATATGTTGGCTGAATAATAAAACCGTCAATATCATCTCTTAAAACAGAGTTGAAGATTTGATTTACTAGGTATTTGAAGTCATCTGCCCTAGTTTTTGAGCTGACCACAATCTTGATGTATGTCGTCTTTTTTGATTTTATTGAAGAGCCTAGGCATTTGATTGCATGTTCCGTTAATTTTTCATGATGTTGTGAATCAACAAAATTTGAATCACGTGTTTTGAATTCAATTTTTGCAATATCGATGAACGGCAAGACATGATTGAATCGGTCAATATCAAAGCAAGAAGATTCAAGATATGTCGGAATTTTTTTAGATTGGACATGTTTGGCAAGTTCTGCAACTGCCTGATGCTGAATTAACGGATCACCTCCAGTAAAATTTACCTTGTAAGTTTGGTGTTGCAAGTTAGAGTCAATAAGTTTGGTTGCTTCTTCGATGGAATACTCGTTTCCAGAATCAAGAGGAAGTGATTCTTTTGTATCGCAATAAAAACAGGTGAAGGGACACCCAGCCAGTCTAACAAATAGTGTCTTTGTTCCATAAAGAATTCCTTCGCCTTCAACTGATGTAAATATCTCAAATAGTCTAACTTTCAAGCAATGACTATAGGTTTGTTCATTATTTATTCAGTGAGTTTTCTAATGCATTACTGGTTCTTTAGAATAGAACAGGCCTGAAATAAAAAACACGATTCCCAAAATTCCAATCGTACTGCCCACAAGTTCTATTTGGTTCTGATAGACTCCTTCAGCCGGAGCCCATAGCCACGCCATCAGAGCACCAACTGCAATCATTGGAATGCCTACGCCGGCAACAATTGATTTTGAGGGCATGTCCAATGCTGTTTAGAAAATGTATATGAAGTTTATGGTAACTATAGTATGTTTGTATTATATGGAAATTATGTCCACCCTTCATATGCATCCTCCTCCATCCATTTAGGGTTGTCTTTTCTGATCGCATCGTCGGCCTTTTTGTCGTAAAACGCTCTTAGCGGCGTCTGACAGTTGTCAAGTAATCGGTTAAGTCACATAAAGGAACTTGGAAAAAATGAGAGTTCATAGCTTGCATATTCTATATTTTTCAATAACTTGCTAGATTTTGCATAATTAGTTGAAGTTATCAAGCCTAGCTTAACCGACTACGTTGTTAATGTCCAATGAGAAGATGGTCTCTCCTCGTTGCAGTGCTGTATGTATGTATGTATGTATGTATGCTGACATGTTTCGTAGTACCACATCTCCTCCTCGAGGATACGAAAGACCCTCTACCTTGCCGTTAGTCTGTGGGTGGTACGGCCTAGAGTTTATCAGTCCGATTCCAAGGTCGCTACTGTTACACCATGGGACCGTTACTGATATTTCCCCTGATATCAAAGGGGTCGATCTATCATGCTACTGTTACGCCGAGGGGGTTTCATGTGTTCAACAGAATAACTATTCAGGAAAATGATGGGATTTGATATTTGTGCTAACTAGGCATCTGCATACATCGATACCTCCCAGGCGGTAGGCGTTTGGGCAAACGCAGTATACTCTTTGTATTTTAATTCTGAATAAATGTCTAGAAAATCTTTTGTAAACACCTCTTCTAAAAAGGAAGAATCGCTTGATAGTGAATCTAACGCACCTTTTAAAGATACGGGTAGTGAGCCAATGCCGTATTCATGTTTCTTTTCAGGGGTGAGTTTGTAGACGTTTTCTTCTATCGGATCTCCAGGATCAGTTTTGTTCCTGATTCCGTCTAATCCAGCCAAGAGTAAAGCTGCTTCTAAAAGATAGATGTTGGCAGTTGGATCAGGGACCCTGTATTCAAGCCGCTTGCTTTTTTCTTGATCCCTGTTATACATTGGAACACGGATGGCCGCAGAACGATTTCCCATTCCCCAGCACACGTTGACAGGAGCCTCAAATCCGGGGACTAGTCGTTTGTAAGAATTGGTTGTGGGGTTGGAGATTGCACACAATGCAGACGCATGGCTCAGAATTCCACCAACATAATATCTTCCGGTTTGACTCATCTGTGCAACTTGATCATCCTGATCATACATTGCGTTTGAGTCACCGTTCCAGAGGCTTTGATGCGTATGCATGGCTGATGCGTTGTCGCCGAAGATCGGCTTTGGCATGAATGTTGCGACCTTGTTTGTTCTTTTTGCCTTTACTTTTACCAGATTTTTAACGCCAATCACGTTATCGGCCATAGCAATCATTTCATCATATACAAGATTGATTTCACACTGGCCGGACGTAGCTACCTCATGATGCTCTGCCTCAATTTTAATTGAAAAATAGTTGTACAGATCATCACACACATCCTTTCTAAAACTCTCAAGGGTGTCCTTTGGTTGTGATGGATAGTATCCCTCCTTGATATCAATTGCAGTACTAACGTTGCCTTTTGCCCAAGGGGATTCCTTTGATTCAATTGAGTATCCCGAGCCTCCATACGAATGGGTTGCGGCATAAGGTGAGGGATAAACGTTGATCGTATCAAATACAAAGAACTCTATTTCAGGACCCCAGTTCGTATGAGTAAACCCCAATTCTTTTAATTTTTCAGAAGCCTTGAATGCAATGCCTCTTGAATCCCTATTGTATCTTGAATCTTTGGAGGTGCTTCCATCATACAGATCACAAAACATGCGAGCGTTTTTTCTAGGACCGGGATCATAATCCGGCGGAAGTATCTTAAACGAACCAGGATCCGGCATGAGAATCATGTCGGAATTGTTAACTGATTTAAAACCAACGATGGAACTGGCATCCAATTTTTCAAGGCCATTTACAAAACTGTTTTCATCAATTGCGTAACTTGGCATCCCAACATTGTGTAGTTCACCAAAAATGTCAACAAACCAAAAATCAATGAATGAGATATGTCCATCTTTTATGATCTGGAGTATTTGAGCGGGATTCAACTAATTATTTTAGAAGATTGGTTTACTAATGCTATGAAGTAAGATAGATTTGTCAATATGGTCAGGTAAATTATAATCCTAGTCGGTTTTGGCGGCCTTGATCTGATCTAGCTCTTCTTCAAAGAAGAATCTTTTGCCTGAGGCAGGTTTTAGATCATCTAACCAGATGGCATTTTTATCATACTTTGCAAAGAATGGCTTGTGAGCCCAATCCGGGTTCCTGCCCTGCAAAAATCTCAAAATTAATAATTTGTTCCCGTTTAGTTCTGTGGTGCCTACAACCTGAACCTTGCCGGGTGTTGCAGACATGCTTGGGCCCCTGACAGTTCTGGCCAAACCGCTTACTGAAGAGTACGCCTTGATGAAAATTTCATATGCTCTAACCAGAGGGACGCCAAAGTAATGTTGGGCCCCCGTATCCCTAACTACAAACATGTAATATGGAATACAACCCAGCTGAACCTGTTTTCTCCACATCTCTGCCCACATCTCTGCATCATCATTGATATGGGCCAAAACCGGCGATTGTGTTCTGATCTGTGCTCCGGTCTTTCTTATTTCTTTGATAGCGGCTCTTACTGCAGGTGTTGACAACTCGTTTAAGTGATTAAAGTGGGCCATAAATGCCAGATGCAGGCCGCTATCAGTGATCTTTGTAAGAGTTTCAAGCATCTCTTCTGAATCTGAATCAGTCAAAAATTTGTAAGGCCAATATGACAGAGCCTTTGTTCCAATTCTAATAGTTCTAAGATTTGGAAGTTTTGCTTCAATCAATGCGGCAATATACTTTGAGAAGATCTTTGCTTTCATAATCATAGGATCGCCGCCTGTAAAGAGAATGTCAGTTATCTCTTGGTGTTCGGATACATATTCGACGAGTTGCTGGCCTTCTCGCATTGCAAATTTCATCTCATCCATTCCGACAAATTGTGGCCACCTAAAGCAAAAACTGCAATATGCATGGCATGTCTGGCTCTGACTTGGAAAGAACAGGCATGTCTCTTTGTATTTATGTTGCATTCCATACAACTTTGTTCCATCATTTAGAGCAGGAACATTCAGTTCCATTTGACCTGCAGGATGCGGATTTAATTGCAAGCGAATTTGATTTGCTACCTCGGCAATCTGCTTTTTATCAGAGGTGTTCTTCAGTGTCGACTCCATTAACTTGTAATGTTCCGGTTTTAACATTCCTTTTTGTGGGAATGTCAAAACATACATTGGATCGGTTGGAATTTTTCCCCAATCAATCAATTGTTCAACAACGTAATTGTTTGCTTTGAATGGAAGAACATTTCCTACAACCTCCATTTCAAATTTTTTTTCTTCAGCAAGTGCCTCAATTTGTGGGAGTTCTCTAAAGTTTGTCAAAGTGTATGATTTTAGAGATGGGGATTCATCCCATGCTGACTCCTGATAGGTCATTTAGAAAATAACATGCTTGCCCTTGTTAAAGGTTGCAGGTCAGGCACAAATCTTCTTAAATAATGATATAATGAGGCTCCTTAAGGTTTGTATTCCGGGACATGAATTGGAGTAAAAGCGATCTAAAATGGCTGAAGAAGAATTATCGCAAATTTCAGTAGGGGAGCTTGAGACAGTTTCTCAACTTTTAGCATCTTCAGAAGCATTGCAGATGGCATTGTTGATAATGGCCGTCGGCATCATTGGAATTGTAATTGGCTATAGAAAATTTTCATCATGGGTCGGTTCACAAAAGATCTACTATACCAGGCCCCATTTATCTCGATTTGTTAGAAGGGCAGTACTTCCGTTTTTTGCCATCGCATTAATCACTGCAATCAACGTACACATTCAAACAGGTGTCTTGCTAGGAGAAGACGTATCAATAGCTGGAAAGGGAGACGTATCTGCTGAAGAGACGGTTGCAAAGATTCTAAATACATTTAATATTCTAGTAATTGGATATACCATCTCGCATCTAGTACCAATCACACTGACAAAACGCGACAAGTCTAGCTTGGAGAGGGGGGATTTTGATGTCTGGTTTGAATCGCGTGGATTTGTAGACGATGATGGTGACTTATTTCATAAATTATACAAATGGGTCCCGCCTAAAATAAAACCCGAAGAGATTGAGGAGGAGGAGTTCAAAGAAAAGTTAAAGACGCCTGAAGGTCGCCAGTATTTGGAAAATTTTAGGACTGCTAAAGGAAACCCAATCGGAGGATATGAGAAGCTGGTTGCTGACCCATTTGAAGAATGGAAGAGATCTGAAAGATCAAAGTACAGAGAGTATTTTGGGGATTGTGTTTCTGGAAATAATCAATCTGGAAGAAAACTAAGGACCGGGGCAAAACCTGATGAAATTTTCCCTATTGATGCTTGGAGAGAAGAGAAGAGAGATCACGGATATGAACCAATAATTCCGAGTAATCGTCCGCCAGGATATACAAAGAAGAAAAGAGAAGGCATTCCAAAATCTGCAAAGCAAATTCTCCCGGTAGGAATTTTCATTGCAACTGTTTTAGGAGTCGTTGCGTGGTGGGGAGTAGATTTGATTGTTTTGGCAACTGCGACAGGAGGACTTGCAATTGGTTTGGGTTTGGCGTTACAAGAGACCATGCAGAACTATTTTGCATATATCCTCATCAGAAAAGACAAAATTTTTGTCGAAGGCGAGCGTGTAAAATTAGATACCGGATATAACGGATACGTGCACAAGATCACGCCCAGAGCCACATATGTTAGAGACGCGTTAAACGAATCGATGGCAATAATTCCCACAAGACAGCTGGTAAATGCCCAAATCATCAATTATACCCAAGGTGTAAGGATGGTGCCTGCGATTGTTGATGTGGGTGTTTCATACCTAAATGATCCAAAGCAGGTGTCTGCGATTCTTGTTAAAGTTGGAAGGCGTGCAATGAAAGAAGTCGTAGATGGTAAAGGCAGACACCTAATTAGACAGAGAAGATGCCCGTACCTAGAAGAAAACAAGCCAAGCTGCGGATGTGATAAGGACATTCATGTTGATATCAACCAGCCCATCGTAAGATTTAACCGGTTCAACGATTCGTCACTAGATTTTTCGTTGTGGGTTTATGTCAGAGACTATGGGGCCCAATTCAAAACCAAGACAGATATGAGGATCATCATGTACGAGGAATTTAAGAGGTATGGCATTAGAATTCCGTGGCCGATCAGAACAGTGTACCAAAGTGATGAAAAACGCGAGCAAGATGAGATAGACAAGCTTGACAAAGAGAGGGAAGGTGTGGTTGATGAATTTGGAATCGGCGATATCGGTAGTGGAAGTAGTGATGCAGACAGGTAGGCTTCTCAAAACTTAAGAAACCCAATAAACCACAATTTTGTATTGAAGAATATTTCCATAATATCTGGAAAAACTACTGAAGAGATGGCTAGAAAGATTTCAAGGAGGCTTGGTGCCAATTTTGTAAGATCAAAAATTCGAGTTTTTCCTGACGGGGAATCAAAAATTACCCTATCAGGAGAAATTTCCAAAAAGAGATCCGTTGTGGTACAGTCAATTTTTCCACCTGTTGATACGAATCTAATTCATGCATTATCACTAATTACAAAAGCAAAAGAAGAATCATCAAAAGTTACAGCTGTCATTCCATACATGGGATATGCAAGACAGGACAGGGAATTTCTTCCAGGGGAAATTGTTACAATGAAGGTTCTTGCAAAATTGTTCAGGGGGGCAGGAGCATCAGAGATCATGGCAGTAGATGTTCACAGTATGGTTGGGTTCAAACACTTTAAGATTAGGGCTAGAAATGTTAGTGCAATACCTGATCTAGTGAGATATTTCAAAAA
>RKRY01000032.1 GCA_007571135.1 Candidatus Nitrosopumilus sp.
CCGGATTTGTCTGAAAATGAAACTTTGATATGGCCAGCGTCATGATATACGGCATCAAGATCAAACGTTTGTCGATATACATCCTTGTCATCAGAGCTTCCGCCTGTAAGTAACAAGATTGCCAACACTGTAAACACGCCTAGAAATATAGGAGCTCCGAATTTTTTAGCCATTGAACTCTTTTCTCATGTTTCTCAGGAATTTGGAATTAATTCTGATTCGCTCCAGAGTTTGTGCTAGGGTTCTTTCTGTTCCTGGAACAGGGTTGTTTTTGAAGAATTGCCTGATCTCTTTTTCCATGGAGTCATCGGTTGCAGAAGAGATGCTTGCGACAATTCTGTTGAAGAGTGGATTTCCATGTCCCACTTTTTTGCTTAATCTCTTCCAGTTCTTCTTTAGCCAAGGCCACAACACCTTGTTCCCATATGGATTGGCCGCAACTTTGATGATGGGCAATTGCATGTTTTGAGAGCGGACGTTAGGAGTTTGTGAGAAGTTGAGGGATTTTATCAGTAGTAGTGGAGTTTGGAAGCTGCACATGGCGCCTAAGAATCGTAATTTTTCTTCCATGGTTTTTGCATTCTGGTGCAGTTTGACTAGTTGTGAGTGCGTTGTGGAATTTCCATTCCATGCTGCAATGGAACAGACTGGTTCGATCAAATCAGGAGGCAGAGATCCGGGGGATTTTAAGAATTTTTTATAACGCCTCAAGGCTTCGTCAGTTACATCCTCATCATTCATTTTGCCCAGTGCAGAGATTACAAACGGGCGGAGCAACGCATCAGTGTGTTTATCAGACGGCTTTTCGTCCCATCCAAGATTGTGCAAAATTTTTCCAAAGTAGTTAACAGCGTATTCCTTAATCTCTTCAGAGAATTTTTCATTAAATGTCCTAAAGTATAATGAGTCAATATTCCGGGCAACGTTTACGGATGCAAGATAACTGTCCTCTTTAAGATAGGCATCTGAAAAGTCCAGATAGTTTCGGACATTTTCATCGCCAGAAACACATAATGAGAAGAGATCATTTTGTATTGCCCATCTATCGATTGCGGGAATCTTCTTTTCACCTACAAGCATTTTGAGATCAAGCAAGATTCCCTCATCGTATTTGACACGATAAAAGCCGTTTCTTCCAAAATTAACAACAAAGCCCACAGTATTTTTTGGGATTTTGATATTGGTCACTTTCTTGGTTACGAGTTTTTTAGAAATTTCTTTTTCAAGACCGATTGAGAGTGGAATCGACCACAATCCCTTTGAAAATTTCTTGTCATGTTCTAATAGGTACCGGCTTTGCTTTAATTTTAGATTGGTTCCATTTTGATTCACTTCGACTAGCGGAAAGCCAGGCTGCTTTAGCCATGTATTGACCATGGAAGAGACAGGCATATTTGATGCCCATCCAATGGCATCCCACAAGTCCTGACCTTTGGCATTTTTGTATTTGAAATCAGAGATATATTTTTTGAGTCCCCTTCTGAAATTTGGTTCTCCAACATAATGCTCAAGCATCCGCAAGATACAGCCTCCCTTATCATAAGAGATGGCATCAAAGATTTCACGGATTTCTGCAGGAGAACCTACCTTGACATCAATCGGATGGGTTGTTTTTAAGGAATCAATGCCCATTGAAACGTTCATTGTGTCTTCAACGAATTGATTCCACAGATCCCATTCAGGATAGAATTTGTCAACAAACTTGGTTGCCATAAATGTTGCAAAACTTTCGTTGAGCCACAAATCATTCCACCATTCCATTGTGACAAGATTTCCAAACCATTGGTGTGCAATTTCATGGGAAATTACTTCAGCAATGAATTGTTTTGTTCTAGTTGATGATGTTTTTGGATCATACAAGAGAATTGTTTCTCTAAACGTAATTGCACCCCAATTTTCCATGGCACCTGCTGCAAAATCCGGTACTGCGATTAAGTCAAGTTTTGGCAGTGGGTACTTGATTCCAAAGTATTTTTCATAGGATTCAAGCAATCTCTTTCCCAAGTCAAAAGAGAACCTACCTTTGGATTTGTTCCCCTTAGTGGTAACTACGCGAAGTTGAATTTTGTCAGTTTTGCCTGTGAGATATTCAAACTCGCCTACGCCAAGATAGATCAAGTACGTTGAAACGATAGGAGTTTGTGCGAAACGATACAGTGTTTTAGAACCGAGCTTTTTCTTGGATTTGACCGGCATGTTTGAGATGGCAGTGAATTTGTTATCTGCAATTATCGAGATGTCAAACGTAGCTTTGGCTTTAGGTTCGTCCCAGCATGGGAACGCGCGTCTTGCATCAGCTGCTTCAAACTGCGTTGTTGCAAGATATTTTATTTTGCCACCTTGAGAATACTGGCTTCGATAGAATCCCAACAACCTGTCATTTAAGATGCCTTGAAACTCAAGGTTAATTGCAACTTTGCCTTTAATTTTTTGAGATAGTCTGATTTGTAATTCCTCTTTTTTCTCGTTTGTTTTAAAAGATGATTCAATTGTATTTCCAGAATGAGTCACAGAGCAGGTTTTGATTTTGATTTCAGCACAATTCATAGAAATCATTGAAGTGGGTTTTTTACAATTTGCAAAAATTTTTTCAGTGCCATCAAAAACAAATTTTTTCAGATCAGGTTCAAAGGTTAATTCATAATTGATTGGAATAACATCCATAAGAGATTGATTTTAAATAGGCCATAAGAATATTTTCTATTTCATTTAAAGTACGATCATTTTTCCATCCCAATGCAAAGCACCCACTTCAAAAGTGTTCAGAATATGACTGTTTTTAATCAGGGTCAAAAGGCATTGTCAGTACGAGTCAGAGGGGATCTTTTATGTTGCTTGCAGTGTTTGTTCGTCCTTCTCCTCCCCTCCCGCTGTCATCTCTGTAATGAATCAAATTTGTATGCATTTAGTGCCATCATTTTAGTGAAATGACAAGATTTCTTTAAAAATTTGGGACTTGTTGTAAATGATCATCGAATAGAGAATCACTATGCATGTCTTGAATCAATAGGGTTTACGCCGGTTCAGGCATTTAAGAGCCAAAAACGAGTTTGTTGCAACAAACTCGATTATTGCAATGCAGGCAGACAACTAGTTTGCGTGCAGAAACGGCGTACCGTAGTGTCTACGTTAGATAAGCGCTTATCTTGACGGGTCCGGCCTCACCGTTATCCAGCATTGCACGAATCGACTCCTTTATCGTCTCCGTATTTCCACAGCCTGTTGCTGGTGCCCTTGAGGATCATGCGCCACTGTATCTCCACCGGGTTGAGCT
This sequence comes from Candidatus Nitrosopumilus sp., assembly GCA_007571135.1. Taxonomy (GTDB): domain Archaea; phylum Thermoproteota; class Nitrososphaeria; order Nitrososphaerales; family Nitrosopumilaceae; genus Nitrosopumilus. The sequence continues at coordinate 3,275 of RKRY01000032.1, forward strand.
CTGGCGTATACGGAGGAAGGTATCTAAGCACGACGTCTCCTCATGATCATCAAGATATTTTTTACCGCGGCCGATTTGCGGTATCCGGCGTTGTCAAAGTACGCCAGGATCCTGCCGAATCTTTTACGCAGCTCCTCTAGGAACCCGATAATGATCCCGCTGTCTGCCCTGTCTGCAAACCGGCACACGAACCTCCCTGTGCAACGCGCCAAACGAGTGGAACCTTTTTCCTGACAGGCTGGCAGGTGTTGTCACTGGCATGCCGACCAGGTGGCACCAGTTCCGGGTGTTCCACCATATGATGTGGGATGCCTCATCATGGCAATGGCCTGTATCCCATTGCCGCGTGGCGTCTTACGTCCCTTCTAGCTTTTTTTTAAACGCATTTTGTTCGGATTCTGAGGCTGCCTTTGGGCGTCCTGTCCTGGCCTGCGTGATGAGAAGCCAATCCTGTGCAACAGATCATACATACTGGAGGATGCGTAGTGTTTATAATTAATAATCACTTATCATTTTGTCAACAAAGACTGATCGAAAGGTATGGATCGCAGTATGTCCTGCATACTCCATGGTTAAATCA
>RKRY01000121.1 GCA_007571135.1 Candidatus Nitrosopumilus sp.
CAAATTATGCAAGATTTATCAAATTATTGAAAGTTATACCGCATGTAGGCTGTGAACTCTCATTTTTTACAAATTCTTTCATTCGACTTAACTGGTTACTGCAAGATCAGAATTGCCACAGTAAGCGCCTGTCTATCGTAAACACCAATCTGCAGTGGCTTTTCGTAATTTTGGACAACTAGATGCTACCAGTACTTTGCCTTGACAGTCTCGATGACTTTTTCATGTTCCGTTCCCTTCTTGCGCGCATACCTCTCCATCGCTCCAAGAGGAACACCTCCAAGGGAGCGTGCAATGGCATTAAAAAAGTATCTCTGAGGTCCTTTTGAACCGGTCTTGGTCATGAACTTTTGAATGCCATACTTGAAGTTGTGCTGCCATGTCTTGTACAGGACGCCTAGTTGTGCAGGAGTCATCTCATTTCCAATGTTAAAAAAGTCAGATTTCTCAAGCAGGCCGATTGGAACAAATGTCAATGCAGTGGCAGTAAACATTGATTCGGGCTGTTCTTGTTCTAATTCATTGATTAATCTGATGGTTTCCCAAGAGTCTTCAGGCGTCTCATCATTGTCAAGACCCATAATAAGCGTAAATGCGGGAATCCAATAGTCCTTGTTAAGGGTCTTTACGCCTTCTTTTACAACCCAATGCCACTCGTCAGGAGAATAGGGTGCAAGTTTTCTGTCTGCGTACTTTCCAATTAATCTCAAACTACCGGTCTCAAATCCGGCCTGCACGCCAATCATGTTATCCGGTCCAGCCCTGATGATTTTAGAGAGGTTTGGAATCAGTTTTTCATCAGCGATGGCTCCGGCCAACGTACCGTGCGTTGGATTAGTATGTTCTACTCCAGTTGACATGATGGCAGTAAAAAGCTCTTCTAGCGCCTCCCTGTTCGGCTCCATTCCCTTTGCAGTTCGTGGGTCCATCCCATATACGAAAATATCGTCACTATGAATCCATGCATACTTTGAACCACCCTTCTCAATGTTGACTTTGATCTCTTTTTTGACTTTTTCAGGGGAATAGTATCTTAATGATCTCAACGTGACGTCGCAAAACTTACAGCCCCTTCCACATCCGCGCATTACCTCGACCATTCCATGCATGCTTGGCTCAACAATATCGGGAATCTCTTCAAGATCTGGCCTGTCCCAAAAGTTAACAAACCTGCCGTAAAATTTCCTTCCGTTTCTTTCAAATTCCTTGATGTTGACTTTAAAATCACTGCGCTTTCTGAAGGGATCCATGTTTTCAAAGTCACCATTGATCAGGTAGTTGAAGAATCTTCCTGCATGCCCGTCAATTTCAGGGGCAATCCCGCCAAGCTCGCCTTCCAAGATTGCATAGATTCCAAACTCTTCTATCTTTTCTGGATCATAATTGTACTGCCAAGTTCCGGATGCCCCAGAGATGACTTTGGCCTTGCTCCCGGTCTTTTCTTTTGCGGCCTTAATCCTACGGTGAAGTTCCGTGTTATAGTATTCGTCATACGACATCTGCTTTCTTCCATATGTGAAGGTCATGGTGACTGGACCCATCCCAAGCGGATCCATCTCATAGGTTCCGACAACCAGAGTATCCGGTCCGATGAATTTTTCAATATGATCCGGATGCGCCACAACGACATCGTGCCTGCTGAATCCATCTCTGAGAAGACCTGCCTCTAGCTTTCTGAGTCCGTATGGCGCATAATTGGCAACGCCGTTTGTGTGCGGTATGTAATTACAGATAAAATCAAACAGAATCTTTGGTGTCACTTGTTTTCCGAGAATCTTGTACCAAAAACTCTTCGGATCTCTGTGGGGGTCCAACGCGGGGGCACAGCCAAAAAACGTAGCAAGCGACAGCCCCCTATACGGTGACATCAAAGTACGATCAGCAGTCAAGACAATCTTTGGAGTACCCATTCCCTTCACCGAAATAATTTTCTAATTTATTTTAAACCTTGCTGGTCGAACTCAGTAATTTTCCAAAATTCCAGCCTTACTTCTGCGAAAATGCCCAAATTCTTTGTTATTTGACAGATGTTTGCCATCAAAAACAGTCCCATCGCGACAAACTAGGTCTTCTCCCACACAGCAGCTCCCACAAATTCCCACACCACATTTCATCATCCTCTCAAGACTGGCTTGAACAAAAATTCCCCTAGAATGGGCAGCCTGTACTGTCTTGTACATCATGGCTTCAGGGCCGCATGTGTAGATGCCATCAAACCTTGTCTCATATACCAGTCCCTCTAGTATGTCAGTGACATGGCCTTTTTGACCATAACTTCCATCATCAGTTGAGACAATTACTTTGTGGGAATTGCCTTCAAGCAGTCTGTTTGCCAAATCCTCAAAAAATACCTCGTCTTTGGATTTTGCACCGATCAAAACGGTAACATCGTCAGTCGATCTTACAAATGTCAGCATCCTCATCATGGGAACAAGGCCTGTTCCTCCACCTACTAAAAGCAGTTTTCCATGTTTGACATCAAATGCATTTCCATAGGGGCCTCGAATCCCTATCTGATCTCCAACCTTGATATTAAACAGGCCGGTGGATGCCAGTCCGTGTTTTCTGACGGTAAATGCAGCTTTGCCAGGTTCCTGAGCAATCATTACGCTCATTGGCAGCTCATTTACACCGGGAACCCAAACCATTGCAAACTGTCCGGGCAGGACGTTTGGCATGACATCATCTGAATAAACGAGCGTCCTGACAGTAGGGGTCTCGTCAATTACTCTTTCAATTGTAACGATTGTTGGACGATCACGGTTTCTTTGCAAGACCTACCATTTCCTTAATGCTAGAATAGTTTTTGCGCTTCATATATTCCAAGATCCCGCCATTGATTTCATCAAATATCTCGACCCATCTATCTCCTACCGCACTTCCAAGTTGTATGGCCGAGGCTCCTGCCAAGAAGAACTCAACGGCATCTTCCCAAGTCGAAACGCCGCCACAACCGATAACTGGAATGTCATACTTTGAGGAAATCTCAAAAACGCATCGCTGTGCAATTGGCTTTATCGGAGTGCCGGATAGACCGCCAAATTTGTTACTTAGGATGGGTCGTTGGGTTTCCACATCAATGGCCATAGCTCTTATCGTATTTATCGCAGTAATTGCATCAATGCCTGCCTCGATTGCAGTCCTTACAGTGTCTAGATAGTGTGCAGTTCCAAGACCGACTTTGGCTATAACGGGAGTTTTTGTAGAATTTTTTACAGAAGAGACAATCTTTTTTACAAGCTCAGGATCATCTCCAACCTCTAATCCGACTTTGGCTACGTGAGGACAGGACAAATTCAATTCATATGCAGTAACACTACAGTCCTCAAACTGTTTTATCATAAACTCAAAGTCTTCGGGAACAGAGCCTACTAGACTGACAATGATGGGAACCTCTTTGTTTGGTTTGATCATCCCTGCAAAATTCGGTGCGCCAGGATTTGACAGTCCTACAGCATTTATCCAGCCGCCGCTACCAACACTGAAGATCGTTGGATTAGGATACCCATCCCACGGTTCCTTGCTAAGAGATTTGGTAACTACTGCACCAGCCCCGCAGCGATACAGCCTGTTAAACACGTCTAATGAGATCCCAAGTATTCCTGAGGCAAGCATAGCTGGTTTGTCTAGGTTGATTGGACCTATGGAAGTTGCAAGACTGGGCTCCACTTTGATTAATGAATCCAAGTTTGAATATAACAGTTGACTTGTAATCGGTTAATTCACATAAAGGAACCTGTAAAAAACGAGAGTTCATCGC
>RKRY01000173.1 GCA_007571135.1 Candidatus Nitrosopumilus sp.
CGATGGGAACCGGAGGTAAAGGCGATGCTGGAGCAGATAGAAGAGACCATGCAGAGTGTAAAGGAGAAGCGAAAGATGCTATTGGAAGGAAACAGGCTGGATAGCACGAGTCTAGACACAATCCAAAACATTCGAAAGACGGCAGTCGTAATAGATGAGGTAAGGAGGTTCCTTTACGCGTTTGTAGAGTCAACTGGTGGACGAATGGATCTGCTAAACAGACAGAAAGGCCTCTACAAGATAAAGCTCTCAGACAGACATGCGCAGGAGCTGAATGTTGGAGAGATTGTGGGCACATTTGATGCAGCTGTTGCACAGCAAGAGTCGTACCAATACCTAGCCCTCGGAAATCCACACATAGACAGGATGTTGCACAAGTCAGCCTCGGATCACATAGCATCGCTTGGACATGAGAATCAGGAAGGGGTCATATGCGTGTACAAAATATCTGTAATCGACAATGACTCTAGGCAGAGAGATGCAAAGATCGTAACCCTTTTCGAACAGGACGACGGAATCATTAATCATGTGGATGAAAGATGTGTATGGGAATACAAGTACTCTGAAAAAAAGCTCAACACAGATCTTCTTACTGGAGCGGCTGGAAGAATGAACGAATACGTCTCCTCCATTGCCAAAACCCGGAAGAGTATAGTGGATGACAAGCTTGCCAAGATACGAACAAAGGCAGTGGATGCATGCAATAGATACCATGCCAACAAGATAACTGACACAAGAGACAGGATCAACGAGTTGAAGCAAGAGATAGATCCACATCTGGAAAAAATCATGGCTGTACGTGGTAGAAGACGTATTTGAAAGTCCATACATAACACGAATACAAAACCCTGTAGAGCGGTTCCAAAATTCTGTCGAGAATATATCGTCCAGCCAGATGCGGTGGGTCATTCATGATTGGAAAAATTGAAAATTTCCAAGAAGACACTCAAAATATTTCCGGTCATCTCAATAGAATCAATACAACCCTCTGCCAATATTCGGCAATTCTAATTATCGTTTTTCATCTTTGCCAAGCACCAGCAAGTCACGCTCAAATTTGATATAATGCTCCAGTTTCTCCTCCACTGTAAGGCGGTCATACGTCAGCAGGTCACGCGACTGTTCCTGTCCTGCAAAGTATTTTGCAAGATTCGGATCGTGGCGTGATACCTTTGTAATGAAATATGCCCTAAAACTGTGTGTAGTTATTTTGTGATGTCCTGATTCATATCTCTGATCCAATCCCGTTCTCTCCACATACTTGGCTAGCATGTTTTGGTATTGGTGGCCCGTATTTTTTGGTCTTTTCTTTCCTGAATTTTTTCTTGTATAGTAAAATATCCTGTCATCGTCATCCATGGTCCTCAGAATGTGCCTGAATAATGGCGTGACCTCCTTGCTAAAAAAAGTCACCCTTGATTTTTTTGTCTTTGTTATGCTTGCAGGTATGTTTACCATGATTCGCTTTTGTGTCAAGTTCAGATCCCTTTTTCTCAGCTGGAGCATCTCTCTCTGTCTCATGCCGCTTGATAACTGTGCTAGGATCCGGAGTCTGTTGCCTCTGCTACTCACTTCCAGTATCTTCCTTATCTCGTCCTTGGTGAGTGGATGCCTCTCCTCCTTCATCCTGTGAGGAAAGCTCAACTGCTCTGCAACATCCTCTTTTGTAATCATTATTCTGTGATATCTGAGGTATGTCTTCAGGTATGAAAACATGGTTGGAATGCTGTTTGGAGAAAGCCCGTTCTTGACATTCCAGTTGATCCACCCTTGGAGTGAATCATACACCAGATCCATCTCAACACTCTGGTATTCTGATATGACCTCGTCAACCGTTCTCTTGTATCTGGCCTTGCAGAATCCATCAAAGTTCCTTATTGCCGATCTGATGCTTTTCTGCGTATCGGGCGATTTTGACCTTATCTTTTCTTCAAATGTCTCCCGGTTTCTGGTCTTATCTAGAAAAGTAGACATAATACTAATATCCACCATTTTTCTTTAAAAACATGCCCAAAAAGGGTATTTTATAGGTATAAAATACCCCAGTTGTTAACCGAAGCGTGGATAGGATAAAACGTCTCTCTTATGAGGTACTTGATGCACACAAATCAAAATTCGGTGAAGATTTTGCCGATAATAAGAAGACATTAGATCAAATCTCAATTATTCGTTCCAAAGGTTTGAAAAATGAGGTTGCAGGATATATAACTAAATTTATCAAAAAAGAGATTCGTGAAGAAAAAGCAAAACAATCACAAGTTTCTGTAACCGAAGCGAAAGAAATCATTGAAGAAGTTCAGCAGTCAGAAGCACAACAAGAAACTGTCTCTGAACCCGCTCCGGAAGCACAACAAGAAACTGTCTCTGAACCCGCTCCGGAAGCACAACAAGAAACTGTCTCTGAACCCGCTCCGGAAATTACCGAAGAAGCACCTGCTCAAACTGTTGTTGAATCAACAACTACAACTGGCACTGGAGAATCTTCAGAAGAGAAAACTGAATAATTCTTTAGGTTTTACAACTTTTGAATTAAAAATGATCACTGTCAAATTTGTTGGGGGTGCTAAAAAATCATTCCAGACAGATCAATTAGAACTTGATAAGTCTGAAATCTCTATTGAATCACTATTGCTAGAACTAGAAAACCTGAAGCCTGAGAGCAGTCCTAAACTAGATTCTGAAAATTCATTAATTGCAATAAACGGCGTTGATTCATCAGCAATTGACGGGAAAAAATCCATTATCAAAAATAACGACGTTGTAAGTATTATTCCCGTTATACATGGAGGCTCTTCAAAAAAATTGGTCTTTGAATCTCAGAAAAAATCAGTCCAAGTATTGGAAATCAAGGGTAGCAAAAAAATTGACATCAAGTTTATTGACGAATTACGAAAAAAATATCCAAAATTAAAGATACAGGCAATTTCTAGTAGTTTCATTCTAAACGACTACCATCTAAAACGTATAGTCTCACTGTCAATGAATTCCGAAAAAAATGACGTGTTACTAGCTAAAAAATTTGAAACAGATCTGCTGATGAGGTTTGCTATTACAAAACAAATCTCTGATGCAATAAAGACCGCTGGAATGAAACCCAACAAAAATTTCATATTAATCTCCATTGGCAACAAAGCAATGCTAGATTCCCTGTGTGACGATTTGTCTGAAATCTTGACGTCTCTTTTTTCAAAGAACAATCAAAGTTTTATCAAAAAACACTTTAAAATTAATCCGGGATACATGGACTCTGTAAACTCAAAAACCCCCCTTGAGGACATCTTGATAGAAAAAGCGTCTGTGCTACTCTGACATACTTCGTTTGGTTTTTTCTATGCTTAGGATGTCTGATTTTTTCAGTACTGACATGCCAGCCTTATTTCCAAGTATTTCAACTAGGATTATTTTGTCAGGATATTCTAACGATACTTTGTTTTTGAATTTACTGGCAATCTTTGTAATCAGTTCTTGGCTGGAAATATCCGAATTTCTTTTTTCAATTGAAATTCTGTACGCCTCATCCTCATTAATCTGACCGCTTAGCTTTGAAATTTCTTCGACAATGCTCTCAATCTTTGATTCTGTCTCTATCTGAATGGGGATTATTCTCAGACAGTATCTGACACTCCATGGCTCATCCAGAAATTTCTCTTTGATCTTTCTTGCTGTCTCAATCGGCTCTAATTTTGTATCTGCAGCTAAAATCCCGGACATGTCTGTAATTGTGATCTCTGGTTCAGAATCCCCAAACTCTTCAAAAAAACCCCTCAATTCGTCTTTGGCATCTGATTCAAGGTGCCTTGCACATGTAACTATCAGATTCATATGGCCAGTATCTCCTCCTTGCTAATGGCGCCTTCCCGAATAATTCTGACTTTATCATCCGTCACCTCGATTATTGTTGATTCCCCTTTGCTCTTAATAGCTCCGCCATCCACAAAAATTTCAAAATCCACCAATCCTGCCGGGCAATCCCTTGGGTCTGTAAATGGCTTTTCTCCTGAAATATTTGCACTGGTCCCAACAAGAAAGCCGACTTTTTGCAACAAATTCAAAGTACACTTGCTATTTGGAATTCTAATTGCAATCCTGCCTCCAATTCCTAATGATTCTTTTAGTCCTTGATCATTTGCTTTCAAAAGTACGGTAAGTGCCCCCGGCCAAAATTTTTTAATGACTTTTCTTGTTTTTTCATCAAATGAAACAATCTCTTCTGCCTTCTCAACTGAATAAGCTAGCAGCGGCAACGGCTTTCTTCTCTCTCTGTTCTTAATTCTGTATATTTTGTCAACTGATTCCCTTAGATAGGGATTACAGCCAATCCCGTATACGGTATCGGTTGGATAAACAGCAATGCCCCCATCCTTGATTATCTCAGATGCCTTTAGAATCCCTTTTTTATCACACTGCACCTTCATCAGCAACTTTCATTTTTTTAGATTAATTACCATTGCCTTTTGATAAGTTTTTAAAAGTTGGACATCTTCAAGAAAGAGTGTCTGTATCAGGATATGAGGACAATGATTTTGAGGATGACTTTGATGATGATTTAGACTATGATGATGATGATGACAATGATGTAAAAGACTAGATATTCAATCCAAAACTGTCAGCAAACTCTGTAAATGCATGGTATGCCTGTAGAAATTCCCTCCCTGACGGACTAATCCTGTACTTGTTTGCACCTTGAGAATCAACCTGTTCTAGCAGTCCTTGCGATACTAGGGTCTTTAGAATTCTGGAGATTCTTGAATGGGAGATGTTTGCTTTTCTAATCAGATAAGTTACAGTTGCACCTCCTTCATCTTGCAGATCATCTCGCGTAGTGTACAGGATATCTCCAATAATTTTCATGTGAGTCCGATATTCGGCCATTGCCTGCCTATCCATTCTACTAATCTCTATGAGAAGACAATGATATTTTCCAATACACTAAAGAGATAAAAGAAGTTGACCCTCTCAAAATCCTTAAAAAATTGAGCCTATTTCAGGTTATCAGGACCATCGTCAAATTTTATCCTAGTTAGGGGTATTTTGCTGACCGGGACAAACAACAGAATCAGGCCTCCGATTTTAATTATTGTAGAGACGTGATCCAGCACTGACTCTGGAAAGACAAAAGAGTACCACCCCAAAAACTCCCCAAAGGCCAGCATTGCAAGACCTGTTGCTACTGAGATTGCTCCCCTGTTCTTATTTTCAAAATACGAGAGCATGGTCTCAATTGCGCCATATGCTAGGAGAATAAACGACACCGATCTAAAGATGTGTTCTAGCTGTACTGAAGAGACAAGAAATAATGGGAGGACTCCTACTGATCTAAAGTATCTTGATTTGGGGAAGAATGCTTTGATGCTGTGTGAAAAAGCTATGAAAAAGTAACCTGTAGTCTGAATCCCAATTCCTAATGTCTGGATCCATCTCTTGATGATTCCGGATTCGGCCACGAGATCTTCGATCATGTGTCCTGACCAAATCACAAGAAACCCAGCGCTGATTGAAAAGAAGGCAATGGTTAATCTAAATAATGTTGGACTGCCGGTATTTCGAAAACCAATAAGCGACATTATTCCTATGATGAGCCCTACCAGAAATCCCACCAAATTGAGAACATTCTCAAGCAATACTTCCAACGATGTTTAGAAATCTCTTAAACTAATTATTTCAATCTGATGAAATGGTTTTACGTCTGTTAATCCCACTCGTCTGACGAGGATTCTCCTGCCTGCCGATTTTTCGTATCGCCTGAATAATCTCCCAAAATATCTGAATATGTGGACTCGTTGTGTGCAACAAACCTGACATACTCCCCATAACTCATCTCTAAATTACACGGTTCGCACCTTACAGAGGAAAAATCCATTGCAAGTTCTGCATCTTTCTTACATTTGGGGCACTTGATCTTCATCGTATCTATGTGCCATATCATCACACCACTGTTAATTGTTATTATTCCGGACTGCCACACAACCTGCCTTTCAAGGCCGTTTTGACCAAAATTGTCCTGATCTAGGCTGGTACGTGTAGGAGAGTGGGGTCTGAGAAGGATGAGAAGGGAGTCCCAATACGCCGACAAGAGATAAAAGTAGTCTTTGATGGGTATTCTCATGGGCAACCCATGTACTAAATGCAAAAATGAGATTCCGGACTCAGAACAACTTGACATGGTTGCAGCAAGGTATCCGGTATGCAACAAATGCTGGGCCGAATGGAAAGAGTACAGAGTCATGGTGATGAACGAAATGAGGCTAGACATGTCGATGCCAGATCATAGGAAGTTACTGAAAAAACACGAAAAAATCTTTGCTGGGGTAATGTCTCCTGATGGCGGGGTTGTAGATTACACCAATGAGGATAACCGGAAACCGGACGACGTGATGCCTAGTGCTTAAATTCCCAAGTGTTTTTTCGCATTGTCTGGAATGACGATCATCATCATTCCTTTTCTGTTCTCATCTAAACCATTGATAATTCTTTTAACGGTGTTTGAGAGAATTTTCCTCTCACCTTCTTCAAGCGTTAGGAATATCTCTAGCACTCCGTCTAGGTTAAATGCAACTAATTTTTGGGGATCCTGAGATACTGCAATAATGTATTTAGAAAATAATCCCCCCCTTTGTTGTTCAGTAAGGACAGCCAGAATCTTGAGCCAGGTCCTGAACAATCTTGAAAAACTGGGAAACGGAATTGTCGGCCCAGCCTTTAACGCATTGTCGATGATCTCTCTTTTTTCTGGTTCAGGCAATGAAAAAAATTCCACCATCCTTTTTTTCAGAATCGGTTCCCTGAGAAAATCCGGCAGGCTTGCCAAGTTTACAATGATGTTTCCGGCAAAATTTTCCCCGACCATCGATCAGACAAATCTTATGTTGGATATAAAATCACGTCCTGACATTTAGCTTAAATAAACACGGCTCTGACTGAAACTGATGGCATCAACAGTTGTAGTTGGGGGTTTTTTTGGAGATGAAGGAAAGGGAAAGATCATCTCATATCTGGCCATCAAAGACAATCCTGGGGTGATCGTCCGTGGAGGTGCGGGCCCAAACGCCGGTCACACAATTAGGGATGACAGTGGCAAAGTTTACAAAGTCAGGATGTTACCAAGCGGGTTCCTAAACAAAAATGCCAAAGTCATGATTGGTCCGGGCGTTGTAGTTGACCCAAACGTGCTAAAAAAAGAGATTAAAGACTTTGGCGTTGAAGGCCGCTCCTTTATCGACAGGCATTGTGGGGTAATTGAAGAATCCCATCTTGCAAGGGACTCTAGAGGGGAGCTAAAAGAGAAGATTGGCAGCACCGGTTCCGGTACAGGCCCTGCAAACTCTGATCGAGCCATGAGAGTCCTGAGACTGGCAAAAGACCTCGATTCGCTCTCCTCGATGATCGTCGATGTTCCTGAGGAGATCAACTCGGCCTTGGATGCCGATGAGGATGTCCTGGTAGAAGGCACGCAAGGCACGTTTCTGTCACTGTGGCATGGAACTTACCCATTTGTCACGTCTAAAGACGTAACTGCCTCTGGAATCTGTGCCGATGTTGGATTGGGACCAACAAAAGTAGATGAGGTGATCGCAGTATTCAAATCATATGTCACGCGTGTGGGCACGGGGCCTCTGCAAAACGAGCTCTCACCTGAAGAGGCCAAAAGAAGGGGATGGTCGGAGTTTGGTACTGTAACGGGAAGACAGAGGCGTGCGGCAGACTTTGATTTTGATTTAGCTAGGCGTGCAATCATGCTTAACGGTGCGACGCAGATATCTATAACAAAACTTGACGTTCTTTTTGCAGAATGTGCTGGCAAGACCTCTTATGATGAATTGCCTGCAAAGGCAAGATCGTTTATCGAAGGCATTGAGGAGAGGCTCGGCACGCCTGTAACAATCATTGGTACGGGCCCTGCAATCAATGATGTTGTTGATAGGAGGAATACAACATAAGGCTTGCAAGATCAAGGCTGTCAAGGGCCGACTGCAATCAATGATGTTGTTGATAGGAGGGATACAACGGCAACAACAGCAACCGCGGCAAGATAGACTCTCTCCTTTTTTTGGATAGATTTAATTTGATAAGGCATTGAACACATACGTGGATAAAATTCAAAACTCCTCTGATAGACTGCCCCGCTACATTCAGGTTAACTCCACGTTGGAATTTTCTAGGCTTGTCTGTGCACTTGAGCATGCACCAAGAGTCTCGTTCTTACATGATCACGACGGAAAAAAGATCCTTTCGGTTCAGATGGATGTGCTAAAAGAAAAACCCATCGTATATTACACCCCCTTTGAGAACAACGGTCATTACCTGTGCTATGGATTAAAGGGTGGAAGGGAGGAGTCCGAAATTGTCAATTCGACATCTGATTCTAGCAAGCTGTACTCGCCGATAGTCAGAATAAAATCGCTTCCAAAAACCCTCAAACCTGGAAATGGAACTGTGGACAGATACCAGCCAATTGAATTAGAAGATATGTTCAGCCTGGCAAAGCTGACTTGGGGCTTTGAGGAGGCGCCGTTTCCTTTATTCCTGTTCCCTTACTCTGGGAAATGGCTACTGGGAGTCTTTATGAACTTCCATGAGGAAGGAACCTCTTACTTTTGCCATGTTGTTTTGGATCGCGATCCGGCAAAGCCCTTCCTAAAGTTCTCCCTCTCCGATGATCTTGAACCTGTCTTTGTCGAGAATCCCTCCGAACACGGCTACTCTTATGTCAAAATCATAAAATTAAGAGAGACCCACCCATTAGTAGATTATGACCACCTTCAAAACTAGAATTTCAAGGATCTCAAAAACAAATGGCAGGGTAATTCTTGCAAATGACTATGATTCATCTGTAGGGAACCTCGAATCAAGGGCAGTTGAGAACATAGTCCAGCTTCATCCTTATATCTGTGCAATCAAACTAAACTTTCACCTGCTTTTGCCGTTAGGCAGCAAGCAAATTTCAAAGATCACCGAGGCAGCGCACAGGTACGGCCTGCAAACTATTGCAGATATCAAACTCAATGACATTGGAAATACAAATCAGGTGGCAACAGAACATCTGTGGGGTCTGGGATTTGATGCCGTCATTGCCAACCCGATAATGGGCCTAAAAAGCCTAAAAGATCTGGTCAAATCTGCCCATGATGATGACCGAGGCGTAATCACGTTATGCCATATGAGCGACACTGGGGCGGAATTATCCTATGATATGGAAGTAAAAACAAAGGAAAAAAAACGGCAACGGCAACTATACCGACTGTTCTTGGACTGGGCCCTGGAATCCCGAGTCGACGGAATAGTTGTAGGAGCTACATTTCCCAAAATTATTCAATACTGCTCCAGACTCTCTGGCAGAAAATTGAGTATCTACTCTCCGGGCGTCGGCACCCAGGGTGGGGATGCCTTGGAGGCCGTCTCTCTGGGATCTGATTTTGTGATCGTCGGCAGGACCATTCTGAACGCAAAAAATCCAAAAGAGGCGGCAGAGACGCTGCAGTTACAAAGTTTTGTCAAGTAGCAGCATGTGTGCTTTTGTCAGTACTGTCTTTGCATTATCAAACGTTGTCTTTTCCATCGCAGCACCGTAATCCATCCATGCAAAATCCAAATGTTCGTGAGAAATTTTAACATCCGTTGTCTTGGTTTCTGCCAAAAAGAACACCACCTTCTTATGTACTGGTCTGCCTTGGAACTGAAAATCATACTCTATCCACTCCTCAAAATCCTCTAAAAATACAATGTCTGTAATTCCAGTCTCTTCTTTAGTTTCCCTTACTGCCGTCTCACGTGCGGATTCACCTGATTCCATCTTTCCTTTAACGAAATCCCAGTGTCCGGATGGATAATGCAGCAATAAAAATCGATTCTTGTCATTCCATCTACTAAACAATACAATTCCTGCCGATCTCTGTTTGATCATCACCATCATCTGCCTAGCCTTCTTCGCCTCTCTTGAAACGTTCTGATTGCCCTCATCAAATCGATCTTTCTGAATTCTGGCCAAAAAATATCCATAAAAACCAGTTCGCTGTAGGCGCTCTGCCACATCAAAAATCCGCTCAATCTCTTCTCGCCTGACGTGCGTAATATCATGTCTGGTGAGGATTGTGGCAGGTAGGACGTGTACAGGTTTGATTCGATCTCCTCCCTGCTTATCTCGTTTACATCTAGTGAGCCCATCTTGATCTTCTCCCCGATCTTTTTGACCGCGTCAACTAGTTCGTACTGCCCACCATATGCTAGTGCAATGTTTAGAAAGTGGTCGTTGTAGTCTTTTGTCACGTCGTCTAATTGTCGCAAAGCCTCCTTTATGGAATCCGGAAGCAACTCGATTCTTCCAATTCCTTTTACCCTCATCTTATTCCTGTGAATTCTCGGATCGTTGTACAGCTTCTCCAACCTTAGTCTGATCAACTCGTATAGGTGACCTAGCTCCCCGTCATCCCTGCCAAGATTCTCAGCTGATAGCGCGTACAGGGTGATTATCTTGATATCAAACTCCTCGCACCAATCCAGCAGGTTCTCCACGGCGTCGGCCCCCCTCTGGTGGCCTTCTTTTGGCATTGTCAGGTGTCTTTTGGCCCATCTCCTGTTTCCGTCAAGAATCAACGCAACGTGGTTTGGAATATCCCCCCCTCTGATCTCGCCTTCAAGCCTTCTTCCGTAGATCCTGTACAGTCCTGACAAGTGAAAAAAAGTATCCTTTAATCTGTTCATTTTTGGTGCCTTTAGGTGTATGCGAGCTCCAGAGATATCAGTGTTTTTCAATAATCTGAGATCTCAAAAAAAAAAATTAGTCTGAAACTGCCTCTTCATGATCCCGATTCCTCCTGTATTTTTTGAAGAGAATGGTGGCTGATACCAACGTTGCTGCCAGCCCTCCTAGGAGGGGTGGAATCAGTGTAAATGAACTCTCATCAAAAATCATGATGTTTGTAAACTGTGCAATTGTCGGATACAAAGAGGCTAGTACGATGATTCTCAAAATGTCGCTTATCTGTCTTGGAATTCCGCCGCCGATCCAATTGCTAAGCAGTGTTCCAGCAAAGATCGAGCCGATTCCAATCCATAGGATTGGCAAAGCTCCGGCAATAAACTGTCCGATGATTACTTTGTCTGAAATCTTTGCAATAAACTCCGTATCGGCTTCTAAAAGTGCAGGATCGACTGCGCTAATTCCTGCCGGAACTGACGATAATGCAAGCATCACTCCTGCAACCATTGTGAAGATTCTGATGAATCCCATCGGTGTCGGCTTTGACCAACTAGACCATGCTTTGTCGATATCAAACGCTCTTATCATAAATGCACCGCCCAAGATGCTTATGAGCACTGCAAATATCTCTGCAGTATAGCCAAATGCCGTAGCTATGCCTCCGATCAACAAGAGAATTCCGGGAACGCCCAAAAAGAACTTGGAATACTTTGAATCATATGCGACCATCTTCAAGTACTTGCCAAAGACTGCGTAGGAATACTCGACGCTTCTGCTTACCTTCATTACGACACGCTGAACCGAGACTACTGGAAGGACATTCTGAATGACTGGAATGACACTCTCGTCATCCTCCCCGTCAGATACGATGACTGCGCCATTGGACGAAAATTCTTCCAAGACTTTTTTCGTCTCAGCTAAAATCTTTTCATCTGCTTGAACTCCCCTGTCCTTGACTCCCGCTATTGTGACTACCTCTACCTTGTATCCTTTACTGATTAGATCCTCATATGTCTTGATTGCCGCAAAAATCGAGTTTGAATCCGCATCTTCAGGATCTTCTAGGGCCAGTCTTTGCGCCGCCTCAATGCATGCGTCTCTGCCGATGACCGGAGTGACAATTCCGGCCTTCTCACCTACGTCATTGTCTCTATCTACACAAATGACTAGCAATCGGCTGGCAGTCGAAGCGTTGACATCCTTTTCTACCTTGTCAAGCCTGTGGGACATTCTATCTTTCTCTCTGTCTCTTCTTACTGTAAAATTACTTTTTAACAATTTCCAACTGTTGCAGTACGTAAAGTTCGGATTTGAGGCTAATTTGGCCTTGACTCATCTGACGTTTTGCTCAATTCCTGTGATTCACTCTTCAACTCTTCGATCTTTTGAATAACCTGACTCACTCTGTCTTGGGAACTGTCGTTTTCAATCATTGAAGCCAAAACCCTGGTCTCTACTATGTATTCGT
The DNA here is from genome assembly GCA_007571135.1 of Candidatus Nitrosopumilus sp. Taxonomy (GTDB): domain Archaea; phylum Thermoproteota; class Nitrososphaeria; order Nitrososphaerales; family Nitrosopumilaceae; genus Nitrosopumilus. Next base: position 12,165 of record RKRY01000173.1, read on the forward strand.
TGAATTTTTTCATCGCTTCCATATAGCTGATGTAACTTGCCTGCCATTCTTCGGGAGGTTTGGACGTTACAAATTCGCTTATCTGGGCAGTCACCTGAGACGATGTCACGTCAGTTATGTCGCTATAATCCTGTGGGGATATCCTGCCATCTCTGAGGCCTTGATAATCTAGTTCGATTGATTCTTGCAGCACCTCGTGAATATTTTTTACCCCGTCAAGATAGTCTTCATAGTCTGAGACTACAAACGTCGTTTGATCTTCTACCGGAGCAAGCCATACAAGAAAACTGCCTCCGGTAATAGCTGCCAAAACTATTGCGGTGACTATCGCCCCCTTCCTTGAAACCATCTTTGACTTTTAACACAATCTGGTTTATAACTGGTATTGGGGTTTGGTATTGCCAAATCCTGACAATCACTGCATCTGCAGTCAGTTTTAACCGTGCTTAGATTAGATAATCCCGGCCAAAAATGGCTTTGAGAAGCAATTGTGTACCAGCTATATATCTTCAATATTTTTGAGGCAGTATGCTAGATATTGCGGTATTGTGTGCAGGCTATCTCAATTTTTTGTCTTTTGATGCCTGAAAAAATTAACTTACATCTAGTCTATGGTAAAATAATTTACACAGGCTCTTCCTAAATACCACCAAGTTTGAGAATTTTTAGAATGGTTGAAGCATATTGCGTAAAATGCAGATCTAAAAGGGAGATAAAGGATCCCCAAAAAACTACACTAAAAAACGGACGTCCAGCTGTAAAAGGCACCTGTTCAAAATGTGGAACTAATGTCTTCCGAATAGGAAAAGTAGAATAACAGTCAAACAAGTCCACGTGATCCTCTCTGTCCCACGCCCTCTCACACGCCCACATCCCTTTCTCTCTTTTTCCTTTTTAACGATCTTGTGCTCATCTGGATAGTTTGAGGGTAATCGGTTAAGTCACGTAGTGTCTAGGTTAGATATTCACTTATCTTGATGGGCCTGGCCTCGCCGCTCTCCAACATCTTTTTCATGGATCCCCTCGTCTCCTCCGTGCTCTCGTACAGCTGGTTCCC
>RKRY01000059.1 GCA_007571135.1 Candidatus Nitrosopumilus sp.
GCACAAAAGGAACAAAAAAGCCAGCAAAAATAATTCAGAACGCAATCAAATAACATTCAAAGCTTAATAGATGGTCATTTTGATGTGATAAAATACCATGACCGACCTTGTAGTAGTAAAATTTGGTGGAAGTGTAATTGGACCTGACGGAGAATTCATTCCACAAATTATTCAAAGAATAAGCAATTTGAGAAAAGAATCCAAAGTAATTGCGGTCTTTTCAGCCCCGCTAACAGTAGTCTGTGGAGAGAAGCGCTCTCTAACTGACGTAATACTTGAGCAAGGAAGAAATTCAGAAGGTGGGACTTTGCCAACTTTAGATGCCGTTAGATCAACTTATGAGAAGATCTTAAGGTTGGTCAGTGAAGAAAACAAGGAAAACTGTAAAAATTCGCTAAATTCACACTTGGAAAAAGCCCAAAAAGCCCTTGATGAGGCATATTCAAAAAAAGAATTCGCAGACGAAGTAAGATCTAGGGCACTAGCATTCTCAGGCGAAATTTTAATGTCCCATGTAATGAGTTACATCTTGCGTAGTAATGGAATTAAGTCTAATGCCGTAGAATATGAAAATTGGCCAATAATTACTGACAACAACATAGAATCCACTAATTTTCTTGCTGCGGAATCTAGGGAGAAAATTGAAAATACTGCACGACTGGTAGAGGAAAATGACGTAGTGGTTATCGGGGGGTTCATTGGAAAAACAGTAGATGGTGTCACGACCACCTATGAAAGAGGTGGTTCTGACAGAACAGCTGCAGATCTTGGAATTTTGTTTCATAAAAAATACGATACAAGCATAAACTTTGAAAAAGATAGCGCTGTAGTATCAGCAGATCCAAAAATCGTGGATGAAGGATTAGCAGAAGTTGATCAGCTATCATACAATGAAGCGCGGCTTGCCGGTATGTTTGGAATGAAAATTCTAGATCCAATTGCAATCAAAGAGATTCTAGAAAATGGGGCAGACATACCAATCACAGTTACAAATATGAAGAATCCAGAAAAGATTACTACGATTAAAAGAATCTTAGATGAACAAAAGGGGCATCCAATCAAGATTGTAACAGGAAGGGAGAATTGTGCAATTCTAAGAATTGAAACAGAACTGGTCCAAAAATTATTGATATCGCTTGAAAAAGACAAGCGGTATAGCGAATTTATCATACTGTCACCATTTACCAAAGATGGAATAGAATTTTCAAGAATATTATTCCTAGATGGAGATTATGTTAAAAGAAATGAAAAATATTTTCTGGGATTTGATTCACTTGCCACCATTACTTACAACAGGGGAGTGATTACCTTGATTGGTGATGAGATGTGGAGGGTGCAACAAGTTGCGTCAAGAACAAGTGCAAAGATTGGCGAATCAGGACTAAACATCCTAAATATGGATGCTCAAGAGGAGACCTCACGAATAATCATTGTCGTCGAGGATGCCAAAGGCAACATCAGAAAAGCAATAATGGCAGTACATCAAGAGATTTCACAAATTGATTTTATTTAGTGTAAGAGTGGCGTTACGGTCTATACACCAGTAGCGCCATCATGGGTTTGTTCTTGGACCATTATCTAGATTTAGTCCGGCGTTACCCAAAACACGCGATAACATGGTTAGCAGTTTCTCCTATTTAGAACTGATCTATATAGATCCAATTACATACGCTCAGCTGCATACCAGATAACAATTCCGGTGCCAAGTAATGCATACCATTTGAAATTTTTCTTGTTCATGAAGATATTTGCTGGAGCTAATTCCTCATCCTTGTATGTAGCAAAACGGATTTTTCTCATCTCAAAGGCCTGTCCAACTAATCCCGTCACGAGTAAAGCAATTGCAACAAGACCCAAAGTCCATTCCATGAAGGATGTCATGTTTTCTCAGATATGTAGTTTCTAACTGAAAATAGTCTGTGTCAACCCTAACCCAGGTTAGGAGTCTTGTCAAATATGGCTTTGAAGAACAAGTTGTGAAACATAATGTCCTGATGGCAAAATTGCAGTAACCCATCATCTAGGCAAGGTTATGCAACGAATCAAAAAAGATAATTCTTTAAATTAGCATGTTTTTTTCTCTCTCCTATGAAAGAGGTGGGAGAGATATGGATGAATGGGACGTTGGTTCCATTCAAGGATGCCAAAGTCCATGTTCTGACTCATGCTTTGCATTACTCAACATCAGTTTTTGAAGGAATCAGGTGTTACAATACTCCGGGCGGCCCTGCAATTTTTAGACTTTCAGAGCATGTTGACAGATTCTACAAATCGGCAAAGCTGTATTCTATGAAAATGCGGTTTACAAAAAGTAAAGTCACTGAAGGAATTATAAAAACAGTAAAAGCTAGCAGGCATAAAGAATGTTACATTAGACCGCTAGCATACTATGGTTATGGGGCCATGGGACTTACACCAACACAAAACAAGGTAGATGTTTCAATCTCATGTTGGGAATGGAAGATGGGAGAATCAAGAGCGGGAAAATTTTCAGGAGCAAAATGTAAAGTGTCAAGCTGGGTTAAGATTGATTCGCGTTCGCAACCAATGCAGGCCAAAGCTGCGTCAAACTATGCAAATGCAGCACTAGCTAGAATGGAAGCATTGGATAATGGATATGATGAGGCCATAATGCTAAATTCGCATGGAAAGATTGCAGAAGGAAGTGCAGAAAACATCTTTATCGTTAAAGACGGCATGATACAGACTCCGCCACTCTCTGCTGGAGGATTAGAGGGGATTACAAGGGACAGCATAATTCAGATTGTTGAAGAGAATGGAGGGCTTGTAACTGAGGGGGATTTGGAAAGGGATGATCTTTATGCAGCTGATGAGATCTTTATGACGGGCACTGCAGCTGAAGTAAAATCAGTTACCCAAATTGACAAAGTCAAAATTGGAAATGGAAGAATGGGTAGCGTTACTAGGGCATTACAAAAATCGTTTTCTGATGCTGTAATGGGCAAAGATGAAAGATTCCTGCCATGGCTGACATTTATCTAATTCATGAAGTTTTTTACCTACAAAACTGGCGTAAAATTATGGATTCATGTGCCACTGGCAGTATACCCGAGGTATGCTGGTTTTGTAGAAAAGGTCGTTGTAAAGATTGCATGAGAGAAATCCCCACTCAAGGTAGAACAGATGGGCCTCATGACTGTACATTTGATACCAAATTGATCCCATGCAAGTGCCAGCACTAAAAATTAGTACAAATAAAGCTCTAATTCAAACAGAGCATGGTTTATGATGAGGATTTTTGGAACAAGTATGCAGATGAAAATGAAGCCAGATATAATGAAGAGTTTTCAAAATTTACTCGAGATTTGGCAATCTCCCTTAGGACAACTAGTGTGTTAGAAATCGGGTGCGGAACAGGAATCGACTTGCGGTTATTTCCAGACATGTTTGAAATTAACGGGGTTGATCTGAATGATAATGCGTTGAAGATTGCAAAGGAAAAACTTCCACAAGGGAACTTCAGAAAGGGAAACATCACAGAGCTGCCGTTTGAAGATTCATCGATTGATCTTATTTTCACACACCAGTTGATGAACTATCTGGATGACGAAACGCTTGAGAGGGGAATTTCGGAAATGCACAGAGTTACAAAAAAGTATATCATGAACTGTGAAAAATTCGAACAGTCTGAAAAAAGGATTGACGGACATCATAAAAATCGCAACATGCTAAAAAGGTGGACTGATTACAAGGTAA
>RKRY01000039.1 GCA_007571135.1 Candidatus Nitrosopumilus sp.
ACTCACTATAAGCTCTCATGATCTTTAGCTTTTTCGGTGTGAATATTTTGTCCTTGTTGAGAAATTTTGTACTGTCCTAGGCGTGTTATGCAACAAACTCGTCGCCGTCGGATCCGCCTTACTGACGTCTTGGAGGTTACTTTTGGGTTAACTGGTATTGGGAATAAGATATAACAAGGTAGGGTAGGTTTTAATCTGTGAAAAAGAGAACTAAGGGGATTCTTGCCTTTGCATTTTTAGGCGGAATTATGGTTACATCTGGAGTTACCATTGCCATTCCCGGGATGGCGCCTGAAGGGGAAAACGAAGAAAGGACGATAGTTGGAACTCCTGCAGATAATTATTTTGACGCTGATCGCCCAAAGTTCTGTGGAGCAAACGAACCAAAGTCGACAAATTATGTTCGAGAGTTTGCCATTCCTACTGAATGTACAAATCCGCTGGCCATAGTTGCAGATTATGATGGCAATATCTGGTTTGCTCAAACCAATACTGGCAAACTGGGAAAGTTTGATCCTGCTACCGAAACTTTTACTGAGTATGACAATCCGTCATGGCCAAAAGGCGCCCGCTCTATGATTTGGGGGATTGATTATGCCCCTGACGGCTCAGTATGGTTTACTGACGAGGTATATGACTCGGTTTGGAGGTTCTCAACTATTGATGAGACATACGATCAACTGTCATATCCTTCTGAAGGAAATTCGTTGCCACAAAAATTACTGGTTGATGGCTCCCAAATCATCATAAATGATTTTACTGGAAACAAAATTACCTTTTTAGATCCAAGTCAGTCTGATGAGGATGTTATCTATGTCGCCTTGCCTTCCCCGATTGGGAATTCGGTAACTTCTGACTTTGCGTTAGACGATGATAAAAATGTCTGGTATACTAATTGGCTCTTACGACAGAGCGGCATCTTGGTAAAGTTTGACTACCCTGCCTATCTTGAAAATGTCGCAGCCAGTGGAGAGCAATTTCTGCCACTCTTAGATTATGTTGAAACCTTTGAACTGCCTCCTGAACTGCTGACTCCTAATGGAATCGAAGTAGATGATAAAGGAAAAGTCTGGCTTGCTGACACATCCTCGTCGTCTTTCTTTAAATTTGATCCTGTGATGGAATCCTTTACCCAATATGTCACTGCCGCTCCAGTCCTCAGTACATTTGGGAATCAAACTGGAATTGTAAAAAGCCCGATTTCCAGACCCTACTGGATGGGATTAGACGATAGCGGAAGGATTGTCTTTAACTCGCAGACTGCAAACAACATCTCAGTAATGGATCCACGTACTGACTCATTAGTGGAGTATCTTGTGCCTTCAAAAAATCCACACTGGTCTGACTGTAATCCTGGAACAGGACTTATACCTGAAGACTGTGGTATTGCACAGGTCTTTGACTTTACAACTGTTGGCTCGAAAATTTGGTTTACCGAATGGGCAGAAAACAACATTGGTGTTGTTGATACCGCTGTCTCACTGCCTGCCGATATTGATTTAGAATCAACATCGGTTGCTTTGGAGCGTGGTAACTCCACACAATTCAACTTTACCGTGAGCCCGAAATCTCAACAAGATCTGATGGGTGTTCAACTGCTTCTCTTACCGACTCGTGATTTTATTGATGTTGAATTATTAACACATAATTCCACATCTGTCTTCCAATTGGACAGTGGCGTGCCGCTGCCAGTTTATGCGGATATTTCTGTCTCTAAAGACGCAACTCCGGGAACTTACAAAGTCTTGGTTGGACTTCAGACAACTGATGTCGCAATTAGCAAATTCGTCACAGTGACAATAGAGTGATATCTGACTTTGATTCCCAAATCGGCATCTCTGTTTATAGCACTAACTTTGACGGAATAGGTGGTACAATTAGAAATTCCCCAGAAGATTTTACAGTGTCAGAAATAATATCTGAGAAAATAAAAAATTCGATACGGCCTGAGGGCAATTACGCTGTTTACAAATTACAAAAAAGAAGGATCGATACTAGCCATGCCTTGTCGGATATTTTCAGAAAAAAGGGCCTACATGTAAAATCCTTGGGACTCAAAGATGCGTTGGCAGTCACTGAACAATATGTTTGTGCAAGGAACAAAGGAAGACAGATTCAGGATTTTTCTTCAGAAAAGTATTCCTTATCACGTGTCGGCTTTGTAAAAACACCACTTTCAAAAAAGGACATGGTTGGAAACCGTTTCAAAATAGTCATCCAAGATTGTAATGACGGACTGTCCTCATTTGCTGAGCATGATAAAATTCTGAATTTTTATGGATACCAAAGGTTTGGATCAAAAAGACCTGTGACGCACTTGGTCGGCAAGGCAATCATCCAAAAAAATTTTCAAAAAGCAGTCGAACTAATACTGTCATTTACTTCAATTTATGACTCTAAAGAAAATACTGAAATTAGGGAAAAATTAGCAGACAAGGCAAATTATTCAAGGTACCTCAAGCAGGTTCCGTATCAGATGGATGTTGAAAGAATCGTTCTAAAAGAGATGATTGAGCATGAAGATTCTTTCAAAGCGGTACGGTCAATTCCGCTGCCGTTGCGAAGATTCTACGTTCAGGCATACCAATCTTATCTGTTCAATTGTTCTCTGAGCAGTGCTTTTAAGGTAGGTGAAAATCTCTTTGAGGCCGAATCCGGCGACGTGTGTTTTGATTGCAGTGGAGTACTTGGAAAATTTGTAAAGGGTTTGGATCATAATATCGCATTGCCCTTTGTTGGGTATTCTTATTACAAGAAAACCAGATTTGATTCTTACATCTCGAAAATTTTAGAGCACGAAGAGATATCTCCAAAGGACTTTTTCATAAAGGAGATGCAAGAAGTCAGCAGCGAAGGAGGATTTAGGCAGACATCAATTCGTTGCACTGACTATTCTTCTCAGAGCAACTCTGTTCAGTTTACCCTCTCACGTGGCTCGTTTGCAACCATTTTACTGCGAGAGATCATGAAACCTTCTGATCCGGTGTCTGCCGGATTCTAGAATCATTTCTAGGCGTATCTGATGCCTTGTGCTGATCTTTTAACAATCCTGAATTTGGTGAAAAAATATGCTCAAACTGATTGCAAGATCTGAGAAAGAAGACTCTTATCGTCTCAAAGTGGGTTGGTTGCCACGCAGATCCGACATGGCATCCCTGTTCCTGCCATGTAGAAGACCATGCGGTCCATGAACTCTTGCCAGCTTTGACCACCGTACATGCAAGTGTATGCAGTGTGGACTTGAGGGCGCATGCGTCAGGCACAGTGTAACCTTATGTGCATGTGTGAGGCGACGTGCGTTGCAATCTCCCTGTATGAGAGACTCCCCATGTATTTCAACAAGATTGGGTTCTGGTGTGTGAGAGGGGTGGAGAGAGGGAAATGAATACCAAAATTATCTCGTCATTGTGTCTGTCGAGAAACTTCCGGTCCTTTTTGACTTGCGGTGTACCGCGTTATCCACAATCACACTATCCTGTCAAATTTCATGTGGGCCAGTTCCAGAAAGTCAATAAAGATTGGATGCTTATCATGACAAACGGAATTTTAGTGCACCGACACGATAAAACCAAGAAAACAACCAAAGATTTTAGACGTGCTACGTAGTGTCTAGGCCAGATATTCACTTATCTTGATGGGCCTGGCCTCGCCGCTCTCCAACATCTTTTTCATGGATCCCCTCATCTCCTCCATGCTCTCAAGTTTTTCCTTCACCTTTCCCACATCTATTGAGCCACTCTTCAATTCGACCAGAGCAACGCTGTTGTTTTGAAAAATCAAACAGTCACAGACCCTTTTTGCAGGCTTTTCTTTACTCACACACTCTCCTTTGAGTATTATGATGTCCCCTCTCTTACTTACTACGAGACTGCATTTATTCTCACAGCATTTTGAACTGACGACATCTGGATATTTTTTCGCTATGCTTTTTAGGATCATTTTATTCTTTTGGGAGGTTTTTCTTGATTTTTAACGCGTTTGAGTACAGCATGTCGTCTACTTTGACAAACTCCTCTTGTGAAATTCCTTCGTCTGTGTAAACCTCTATGGGAGAAATTTTGTGTCCTCCGTCCTTGATTCTAGTAAACACATATGGTGCAACCTCGTCAAACCCCAAGTAATCATTCTTCTGGTATCCTAATCCGTTGATTCGGATATCAGGACTAATCCTGCTGGCAAGCATGTACTGACCAAGCTGCTCTACAAGGAACACACTATGTGTCGTAACGAGTACGTTGAGTCCCATTCGTATCATTCTTATGATATATCTTGCAAAAATTGCTTGGTTTTCTGGGTGTAGGTGTGCTTCGGGCTCCTCTATGATCAACAGGTCACCCCGGCGTACAATATGCTTTAGATATAGGGAAAAGGGAGCGATCTCTGATACTGTGGATGATGTTCTGTGTAATGGAATTTTCATTCCTTCACGTTCATATTCGATTTCCGGTGATGATGCCCTCTTGGTGGAAATCTGCATTGTGATTCGACCCTCCAGCAGATCCATCTCCAGCTGCTCTGCAAGGTCAGAAAACGGACCCGGCATATTGTCTATATCAATTATATTTGATATGAACTCTGTGATCGGTCCGGGTAACTTTGGTATCTCGAAATCCTCCAAGCCACCATACTGTGCGTTTCTGATTATGCTGGCAGATATTGCCTTATGTCCTTGTAGTATTCCAGATCGGGCAGCAGGAAAATAGTGTGACATTGATGGTATTTTTTTATGAGTGATCAGGCTTGCTGTGGATTCAATCATTGTTTGGACTAGTTCTGCTTCAAAGAATTTTGATATTTTATTTAGATGGAGGGTTATCTTGCCGTTTTCACTTCTCTTGTGAATTGTCTTCCTTTTCATATGGGCTGGAGGTTTATCCTCAATTTTGACCTCGTATTTCATATTTTCCACAAGGGAGAGTTCTGATTTGATTTTCCTACCAATGGTGATTTTTAAGCTTGGGGAATCGTGAATTGTAATCTTTGCCGCTTTGGAGCCGTTTCTAACCAATGCTTCAGATGACGAGTTAAAATTCCTAGAGATATTGCGGTCAATTTCTCCGTATAGGGATTGGATAGTCAAATTGATTAGTTGATTGGTTATGTAAACAGGAATCGTAAAGCATATTTTGTTTCTGTTTTTTTCAATGTGGTCGTATATGCCCCCAATGACATCCGTTTGCGATTTTCTAATACTGTGTCTAAAGTTGATATTCCTGAAATTGATGTTATTTTCAGAGGATAATATAGAGTGAACAAGTGTTGCGGCGTATGACTTGCCCGAGTTGTTCGGACCTACAAATATGGTGAGTGGTTTGAGGTTTATCCTGCCGTGTGAAATAGGTCCAAAATTTTTGATCTCCATGTCCAGATCAATTCGGGCCGGTTCCCTGTCCGGTTCATCCCTGTGCCTTCTAATCCTTGCATGAAGCATATACTATCATGGGTTGTTTGATTAAAAAATATTCTCGGGATTGGCAGCGTGCCTGTAGTACAAAAAGCAGACTTGATAGTCACTTACATCTCTCTCCCCTTACGGTATGCCCGTACTTTGGACCGTTACCTAGATGATGTTAGCAGACAGTCAGGTTGTAGCACAGGCTCGCACAAACATCTTACTGCCTGCATCTGCATAACCTAGTGCGTGCATCCTGCGGGACTGTCTGGCACTCGTGCCTTCTCCTGTTCTTGTACTGGTGCCAGTATCCGTCTGACTTTTTGTCAGTCATGATTTGCCAGAAGTATGTGGTCAAAATGTGGTTCGGCGGCCTGCACATATGATCCACAAACATTTACTGGATTTCGATGAGATGATCTGGACAACACTCCCTATCGTTTCTATTTAAAAGGCTAAACAGAATTGATTATTTGACCAAATGATTTTTCGATCTGTTCTTTAATTATTCTCTTTTGAGCCTATAAAATGTACAATTGGAATCAACTCCCTGAGCAACAAGGCCACAAATATCTGGGCATGCTGCTATTTGGTGCCGCCGCATCTCTTGCCGTAATCTTATTTCTGGCCTTTCATCCCCAGATAGATGAAATCAACCAAGAATCTCCAATCTTGATTAACATATTGTTTCTACCTACCATGTGTGTTGGATTTCTTTATGGCATAAGGATTACTGAGAGGGCGGTCAGGCCATCGGAAATTCAGAGTCCCTTCAAAAGATCAATTGTGAAAATTTTCTTGTTCTTTTTTGTAATCGGCGGAATGTTTAGCGCAGTAAACTTTGCCATTAATGGAGGAAGCGTTATGCCGGAACTCTCCATACTTGATGATGGCTTGATCCCTTGGGTAACTGCATTTGTTGCTGCAAACGGCGGAGCGACATTTTTGATAATTACCAGTATTACCTTGATGGCAGCAGCCACCAAAAGAATTGTCGGGATGAATTTTGGACTGGTCAACAGAATGGTGACTTTTATCGGAACCTTTGTTTTCTTTACCATGCTTGTTCTAAGCTTTACAAAATCAGATCCCACCTCATCTGGAGTCTTTTTGTACACGTTTTACCAGGCAGGAATTGTTGGCGGTGCGTTTTATGCCATGAACAGACTTACCAAAAACCAAAACATGTTAGAAGACTATTCAAATGGATTTTAGGATGTTATTCGTCTAGGTCCACGTAAATTCCTGAGATCTCGTTGTTGATTCTGTCCCAGTATTTCTCACAACCGTCAGCCTTGAAATCGTTTGCCTTGCATTCGTTAAAATGCATGGTCGCATCCCTTTGCAAATTATCTGCATATAGCACATCATCAGCCAGAAATATTGCCAGTATTCCAATTGCAGCCAGACTTCCTGCAACTACGATCATTGAGTAGCCTACTTGTGCGTGATTGTTGGGATCCTTCATTTACGCAGAATCTGTTGCCCCTGAATTTAATCTTTTCAAGTAAAAACGATGCGTGTGGAATACGGAAAGTAGTTCGCCCCCTATCCTGCATGGTGTTCCTCCCCCGTCTCCCCTTCTATCACTGTTTCCCCCTTGGGCGGCATCTTTCTTG
>RKRY01000129.1 GCA_007571135.1 Candidatus Nitrosopumilus sp.
TACGGTATATTTTTCAATAACTTGATAAATCTTGCATAATTTGTTGAAATTGTCAAAGCTGACTTAACCGATTACTCGGGAGGTGCTTGCAATGCAGTGAGATGGAGCCGGAAAGAAATGGGGATATTCTGATCCGGGCTAGTTATGCAACAGACTAGTGCACAGGATTAGATCCGATTCTTCGGATTTACCTTTTTGTCATTCTCTTTTAAATTTATTAGCCACTTAACAAAACCCCGATCATGACAAAGTGCTGCATCTGCAAAATTACTGAAGGGACCGTGACGATCAGAGACGGCAATCCAAAGTACAAAGGAAGGCCTATCTGCAAAGAGTGCCAGGGTTACCGAAGACTGTTGCAGGAAACAAAATAGTATCCACTTACCTGGCCTTGCCCTTGTGTTTTGCTGCCCATTTTTCATACGTCTTGATTAATTCATCAACGTCCCCTCTGTCCTCCGAATATGTGAGAATTACGCCAAAGTTTCCCTTTGCGTCATGGCCTCTGGCAAAATATCCCCAGAAACTGTCCGGCAGCTTGGAAAAGCTGTTTGAGTCATGCGAGACTCCGATCAGATTATTTCCAATCACCTCGACTACTTTTTTTGCGTCCCCTTGCTCTATCACAAAATTATTAAAAGCTGCCACACAATAAAAATTTGAATTTACCCTGATAGTTCCCTTAGAATCAGTCGTCGTTTTTGCTCCAGTCTCTCAAGGTTTCTGTCCAATCTCCGGACAGTGTGTTCCGCATTGCCGCCTCCCCCAAGCTGCCTTTTGGCAGATTCCTTGTGCTCTTGCAGCTTTTGGATTCTCCGCTCTGTCTCTTGCAATGCCACTCTGAGTGCGTAAACATCCCTCTCAAAACTCAAGGCTTCAGCCTGTCCGGGTCCCTTGGATACAGCACGACTTCACGCACATTGTCGATTCCAATTAAGGTAGTCATCAACCTATCCAGTCCCATTCCCCAGCCTGAATGTGGAGGCATTCCCCAATCAAAGGTCTTAAGATGGTCCTGGAACTGTGCAGGGTCCAGACCTTGCTCCTTTAGGCGTGCTTTGAGGGTATCCGGATTGTGAAGTCTGGTTCCGCCTGATGACAGCTCCAAATACCCGTATTGCAAGTCAAATGAGCGTGATAGTTCCGGGTCTTCTTCTTTTTCCCTAATGTAAAATGGCTTGAGTTTCATTGGCCAGTCGGTAAGAAAGAAAAATCCAGGGTGGTTCTTACCTATGATCCTCAAATGCGAGTCAAGCAAGTCATCGCCGAATTCAAGTTTTTCATCCGCACTCTTTAATTCATCTACACACTGAGAGTATGTAACCCGCTTAAATGGGGATTTTGGAATCTCAATGGCATGGCCGATTGCTTCTTGCTCTGCCTTGCAGTCCTCCGAGGTAAACCTGCAGACATCCATGACTAGTGACTCTAAGACGTCCATGACATCATTATAGTCCATAAACGCAGCTTCGATATCGACACTGGTAAATTCAGACAAGTGGCGTCCCGTGTGGGAGTTTTCTGCACGATAAAAGTTCGAAATCTCAAAGACCCGTTCTAGTCCGATCGTCATCTGCTCTTTGTACAGCTGCGGGCTTTGTGCAAGATACGCAGTCTTGCCAAAGTACTCCAGTGAAAACAGGCTGGCCCCTCCCTCACTTGCACTGCCGATGATTTTTGGAGTAGTAATCTCGATGAACTTTTTTTCAGCCAGGGCATTTCTTAGTGACTGCAACACGTAATGACGCAGCTTGAAGATAGAAGACGTCCTCTGATTCCTCATATCAAGCGCACGGTGGTTCAGCCTCGTGTCAATGTTGCTTTTGACCCTGCCAATGGGATCGACTGGTAGCGGATGGACAGCTTTTCCCAACACCTCGATCTTCTCTGCCTTGATCTCAAAGGCAAAATCACGCGCTTTGGTTTCTTGAACCACCCCTTTGATGGATACGACACTTTGGCGATTAATCCCGTCAGAATCACTGTTTAATTCACCCCTTATGATTACCTGGGATATTCCTGTCACGTCACGCAGGGTGATAAATGACATTTTGCCCAACCTTCTAAAATCCTCTACCCATCCGCCAAGAACCACTTGGCTGCCAATGAGATCAGATGTCAATTCGTTGATATCGTGAGTCTTTACAAAAACCATGGCGATCCTATCTCTTATCCTCAAACTCTATCTCAATGTCAAGGTTTCGGGCATTCTTGACGATGAAGACCACCTTTTTGGTATCAATCGGAAATCTTGGCGTCCATTTGCCAGAAACCACGGCCTTTGTTTTCCTAACCTCGTCAGGAGTCCAGACTGAGTTAACTGAGAGAATCCTGGTTGGGAAAAACAGATCCTCGATGAACCTCCTGTCCGTCTCGCCTGCCTCTACAAGCCAGATCTTGCCCTTGAACTGCTCCTGTAATCTCTTGTACATAGTCCGGCTCTGGCGAATTGCCTGAATGTCGTTTTTTGCTAAATACAGGACATAGTTTCCATCAAACTCCTTACAGGAGTGTAGCGTAAAGCCATCAATCTCATTTGTGGTCTTTGCAATACTTGCAAGAGCTATCGATGCGTCGACATCTGCCTGTGTCAGCGTCCCGTCATTGACCCTGCCTTCACATTGGGGGCACAGCACTGAATTTTTTGCATCAAAACCGCAGATTGGAAACTTCATCGTAAACCGACCCTTGTTATTCTAAATGCGTTGCTTATATCCCTTGGTGCAAAACAAAAATCCTAGTCTGCCCCAACAGAATTGTGGATCTTCTAACAGTTAAGGGATTGTCTGCAAGGTACAACTCTTCAAGGGGTCCTGTATACGCTGTCGATGATGTGGATTTTACCTTACAGCATGGGCAATCAATCGGAATTGCAGGAGAAAGCGCATGTGGCAAGAGCACATTGGGACTGTCTATGATTCGAATGCTTCAGGGAGGGACTGCTGCGGGCAGGATCTCAATTGATGGAGAATCTATTCTTGACATGGAGGAATCAAGGTTTGACTCTCAATACAGGTGGAAGAGAATCTCCATGGTATTTCAGGGCGCAATGAACTCGCTGGACCCCGTATTTACAATACTGGAGCAATTCGAGGAGATTTTAAAACAGCATCATTTCTTAGACGGGGATCATAAGCAAGTAATTGCAGACGCAATAAACTCTGTAGGCCTTGATGCCACGGTCCTCAAAAAATACCCGCATGAGCTTAGTGGCGGGATGAAACAGCGCACAATCATTGCAATGGCACTGTTGCTAAAACCCAAGTTTGTAATTGCAGACGAGCCGACTACAGCTTTGGATGTTCTTACTCAGGCTCAGATTGTAAATTTGCTGAAAAAACTCAAAAAGGACGACGGCATGTCTTTTATGTTAATTACGCACGATTTGACAGTACTTTCAGAGATCTCCGATGTTGTCGGAATAATGTATGGGGGCCAAATGGTAGAGTTTGGAACGTCTAAAGAAATCTACAAAAATCCAAGACATCCGTATACTCGGGGACTGCTGGAATCGATTCCGACACTCAGGGGATCTGCTCCGAAATACATCAAAGGAATTCCGCCGAGTTTGCTGGAAGAATCAAACCAGTGCAGATTCATTGATAGGTGCCCCCAAGCAGTGGAAAAATGCAAACAACTGCCGCCAAAATTTAAAACTAAGACCGGTTACGTACGATGCTGGC
>RKRY01000075.1 GCA_007571135.1 Candidatus Nitrosopumilus sp.
TTGGTTCTGGTGTTGGTTCTGGTGTTGGTTCTGGTGTTGGTTCTGGTGTTGGTTCTGGTGTTGGTTCTGGTGTTGGTTCTGGTGTTGGTTCTGGTGTTGTTCGTGAATCAAATTCTGATAAAATGTCTTCAGCATCTTGGGATTTTTTTGGATCAGTCAATTTTAAATTCCTTTTATAATAAGATCATCCCAAGCTTTTATTTAATTATTGATATTGTGATTTTTCACATAGTCTTCAAAAATTTTTTCTAATTCTTTACTACTCTGACACTTTATTATTTCATTTACAAGAGATTTTTCATCAATTTCATAACAATTTAGCATGTCTTGAGAATCTTTGAAAACCAGGATTGCCTTGTTTTTGAAAACACAGTGATAAAGTGTCTCCTTTTCCATCAGTTCAGGTTTCATATTCACTCCATTCTCATTGGCCGATACAGGCAAATCCATAAAATTAGATGAATTTTTGATTATTTAGATGATTCATAAGTAATCGGTTAAGTCAGTTTTGACAATTTTAACAAATTATGCAAGATTTATCAAATTATTGAAAAATATGCCGCATGTAAGCTATGAACTTCCATTTTTTACAAATTCATTCATGCGACTTAACCGGTTACATTCATAATATTGTAATACCATTCAAGGAGAAAAAAAGTATTGGAATCAAGAGTAGTTTTACACATTGATTTTGATTATTTTTATGCGCAATGTGAAGAGGTAAGAGATCCAGAATTAAAAGTAAAACCTGTTTGCGTTTGTGTGTTCTCAGATAGAGGAGAGGATAGTGGGGCAATTGCAACGGCTAATTATACTGCAAGAAAATTCGGAGTAAGATCAGGAATTCCAATCATATTTGCCAAAAAAAGATTAAGAGATAGAAAAGATGCAGTTTTTCTTCCTGTAGATTTTGATTACTATGGAGAAATGTCTGAAAAAGCAATGAATGTAATAAAAAAATATGCAGACGTTTTTGAATACGTGGGAAAAGATGAAGCTTACTTAGACATAACAAATCGAGTGGAAAAAAATTTTGAGAAAGCAAGTCACTTGGGACAACAAATTAAAAATTTAGTCAGAGAAAAGACCAAACTAAGTTGCTCGGTAGGAATTTCTCCAAATAAATTAATCTCAAAAATTGCTTCAGATTTTCAAAAACCAGACGGATTGACAGTTGTTTCATCAGATAAAATTGAAGAATTTTTAGAACAATTGCAGATAAGAGCAATTCCAGGAATTGGTAAGAAAACTGAAAAAATATTTTCTGAACTAAATCTTGAAACGATCAAAGATGTAAAGAATCTAGACGTGTTTACTTTAAGCAAGGAATTCGGCAGAAAGAGTGGGACATATATCTACAATGCAGTAAGGGGAATTGATTCAGAACCTGTCAAAGAAAGAGAGCCCAGCATACAGTACAGCAAAATTATGACACTCAAAAAAGATTCCAAAGATTATGCATTTTTATCTAAAAGTTTGGAAGAACTTTGCAATGAAGTACATAAAGTTGTAATGAGAAATAACAGGATGTTCAAATCAGTTGGTGTGCATTTTGTTCAATCAGATTTATCCAACAAATCAAAATCAAAGATGTTAAAAAGCCCCACATCAAGTATGGAAGAACTCCAGAAAACGGCACAGCAGTTACTTGAAGAAGCATTAAAAAACCAGACGCACACAATTCGTCGTTTAGGAGTCAAAGTTGCAGAATTATCAGAGATTCACGGTCAAAGGGCCATTACGAGTTATTTTTAGCGACGAATATCTGATTTTTTTAATCGCCTAGATTCTATTGATATCACTGCCAATATGAACGCAAATAGCCAAGGCAAAAACATGATCTCACCGGCAATCTTATGGTATTCTTCCCAAGCAACGGGGTCAGTTGTTACTTTGAGAGCATACCATGAAAGAGAAAAGATTCGAATAAGGTTCACAGTAATCGTTCCGACAATTCCTAAAACAAAATAAACGACTTTTCGTTTTCTTGGAATGTTCATCTTTAACATGAAGGCACCGATTACCAAGGAGAAAATGATGATGCTGTGTACGCCAGCCGATGGCCAAAATACTTGTAATGCCATCGAACCATGGTCTCCACGCAAAAACATCACATTATCACGCGCCATAGCAGTTCCAAGTTCAAGTGCAGTAATCATCCAAACATTAGCTTGTACGAAATATGGAACGATGTAGTGTAATGGACCTAGTGTATCATACGGAAAAAATGCATCAAGTGATAGTATGATTGCAGTTCCTGACAAAAAAATTGGGCCTGCAGGAGCAATTCGAATCCATCTTCTTCCAAAGAAGATGGACAGAGCAACAACAATGAAAGCTGCCATAACGACGAAGTCCCACATCCACGTCCATGAATAGATAAGCTGGACATTAAATTTCTCAGCAGATGCTACAACATAATCCTTTAATCCGTATTCTAAAGAGATCAGATAGCCAATAGTTGTAATAGCCAGAGGTATTGCTACAAGTAGACGTTTTTTAGAAATCGTAATTTTCAGGCCGATTAATTCTGCAACTACGAAGACAAGGGCAAAGAGATAACCTCCACGTCCTTCATTCCAGCTCCATACAACAGAATTTGGAAATGCAATCATAGAGAACAAGATAGGACTAGAGATTATTGCAATTCCTGCAAATAGATTCCAATTTTGCATGATGATACCTAAAAAACGGTAAATAAATATCTCAATGATCTAAACGTCAAAAATGCATCCAGTTTATTGCAAATAAGAAAAGATGCTAATCTTCTGCATCTTCAATTTCATCGGAATCTGGATCCCTTCTACTCGGCCTTATTGGAACATAAATAAATGTCATACATAGAGTCAGGCAAACTAGGAAATACGTTTCAAGGTTACAAAAGTTTGCCCTTTTGGTGTATTATTAGTACATAAAAGAAAGGAGTATCAGCACCACGAGGTTGGGACCAAGCGATGTTTTTTTGGTGTATTATTAGTACATGAAAGAAAAAAGGGAACAAAAACGAGCTACTGCTGCCTTCAGTGTCATCGATGCAACTAATCATGTGACATCTCAAAGAAGATTTTGAGAAATAAGCGGATGCCTTGACTCGTTCCAAAACGGATCATTTTCTAAATATCCCATGACAACATGGCACAACAATAACTGAAATTCCTGTGGAATGTGCAAAGACATGGCAGACAGAAGGCAGAATGCAATTGTAAAACGTCTACCAAAACAGGCAAGAACATACTATCATACGTAGTGATCCCGATTGACAATCACTTATTATTTTGTCAACAAAGACTGATCGAAACGCATGGATCACAGGACATCTGTCATACTCCATGGTTAAATCAAAAACAACACTTGCCGAATATGGTTTTCTTAGGGGCATCGGCGCGGCGCGGCTGCGCCGGATGGGCAAGAAGAGGTGAACCCCAAGGTAAAAGACAGACTCTTGGCATACGTCATGAGAGAGGAGGGAATGTCGGTGTATGCAATAGCTGACTCCCTTAACAAGCCGTACTCTATCATACGTGACTGGCTGGGACGGGCTGTAAGGTAGTCTGTTGCATAACTAGCCCAGATCAGAATATCCCCATTCCTTTCCGGCTCCATCTCACTGCATTGCAAGCACCTCCTGATACCTGTTGTATATG
>RKRY01000013.1 GCA_007571135.1 Candidatus Nitrosopumilus sp.
GTAGGACTTGTCAAACCAATCTTTGTAGCCGGCCTCGTTGTTGTACCTGTCAACATAACTTTGTGGGTCTTTTGTGGCATCAACAAACGGAGCTGGAATAGCAATTTGTTTCGGTTCTAGCTTAGGTTTTTTTGGTTCTAGCTTAGGTTTTTTTGGTTCTAGCGATGCTGAGATAGGATCGTTTACGGTAATTGTTATTGATTCCCTATTTACTTGATTTCCTTTTGTTGCAACAATGTCAAATGTGTATTTTATATCTGACGAAGTACTATATGAACTGGGAGTCCAGATAAATTCTCCAGTTTTTGAATCAATTGATGCACCTGTAGGAGGATTTTTTTCAAGACTGTATACTACCCCTGTTACTGAGCTATCCGTGGTACTTACTGTAAATGAGACAGTCTGCCCTCCATTGATTGTTACATCAGGAATTGGTTTTAATTTCAAAACAAAATCTGAAACTTCAAAAATTTTTTTGCCGTCATATTCTATCTCGATAGTCATTCCTTCGTTTTCTTTTTGACTATCCGCAAATGCTGTGGCAGTATAGATGCCTGTACTTGAAAATAAATTTGTCACTGATTTTGGAATGACTGAAAATTCTCCTGCACTAGGTGCTGGATCTGAGAGCATCCCTTTGTAATTGCCGTTGGCATCACGAATTATCACATAAATTATCTCTTTGCCATCTTGTGTTCCGATAAATTTGAAACTATCTACATTTGTGTAAGAACTCTCTTCCAATTCAAGCGAGGTTACTTCTGCATGAGCATGGATGGCCATTCCTAAAACTAATGAAAATAGTACAATCCCTACTAATCCTATTTTCATACCGATTCTTTGATTTTTTAGGCTTTTAAAAAAATCGTATAATTTCTTCTATTGAATTGCAAATATTTTTTTACAAATCTAGTAGAAATTTCATAAAAATCTCCTTACCTGTTCTGATTTCCATTTCATAAAATGTGGGTGCTTTGATTTCTACTTTGAAATTGTGTTTTTTAAAATCAAGGGATTCTCCAAATACTGTAGCGTCAATCTCGTATCCATTTTTTTCTTTGATTTCGAATTCTGTCCTTTTTATTGCAAATCCTTCAGTAATCAAAACAAATGGAATTTCTTCTAACCAACTGAATAGAAGATATCTAAGATCTTTACCTTTTGCTGAAAATTGTTTTTGTTCTTTTTCTTCTACTTTGTCTTGATCAAGCGTCAAATTGATTACAGCGTCTGCCGCAGCTGAAAAGGCTTCTTTGAGATTTTTTGCCCTAACTTCAATTATTGCGTCAGTAGCATGATCTAAGAATTTGTAACTCAACTGTTGATCTTGATTTCCTGTTGATTATTAATTTAGATGATATCACTTTGTTGTACTACCTTACTTTAGTTGGCTCTAGTTGAGATTTATTTAAACCGACAATTGACGCATGATCAACCGGAATTGTCTGAGTTGATGGCATGTTGACTCAGCTTTCTCATTATGGCAATCCGCTGAAGCAAGTAAAATTCAAAAAACCTGATGCTCCCAGAGTATTTCTACAACCATAAAAAAAGAAAAAATCCCAACTTATGTTGGAAATTAGTTCACTCGTACAATATCGATTTTTACTACCGGACCATCCCATGCATGAACTCTGTTTTGAAGATCCTCATCTCCCATAATTCCCGGATGTGGAATAATAATCCCATCTTCAGCAATTGCTGGGTTGCTTGTACCTGTTCCGTCTTCATCAGAACCAACTCCGATTGCATCTTGGCATGGTGGAACCAAGTCTGCAAAGTCTTCAGTATTCATTTCTGTTCTTGCATCAAATGCTTTGGCATAGGCTGTTTTTTCTTTGTAAAATGGAAGTTTTACTGAGTCAATTCCAGCAAATCCGTCATTTGTACAAACTAGCATGCTTGCAAAGGAAAGATATCTCATGTTACCTTCAGATGATACTGTAAAAGTCTCAGAATAGTCTAATCCTGTTTCACCTGGGTCATTTGCAGGAACTAGTGGAGTAGTGCCTTGGACAATATCCAAAACGCCTGCTTTACTTTTTAGTTCCTCTACAAGAGGCTCAGCATTTCCATTTTCCGCTAATTGCTGAAGTTGCTCTGATGCCATTTCGCCTGGAGTGAAAATTACCGCATCCTTTGAATGAGTTACTAAAAGTGGTGGTGTGATCGGCTGACTAGGCGTAAGATTAGTTATTGTAACTTCATACATCTGTGTCTTTGCTGCATTAGATTCTGGAATTCCTGTAATTCCTGCTACAAATATTGCTGCTAGCACAGTTATTACAAAAAATACAGTTTTTCTTGATTTCATTGAAATGACATTGTAAAAAATTATCTTAAAGATTTTGCCACTTTGTGCCCCAATCTTTTTTTGAATTATCTTCTAGTAATACAGACAAGAATTGATAATCCAATTGTTTGAATTACATTTATTGTAAACAAGTAATGCGATATCATGTCTGCTGACATCATCAAAGCTCTGTCATCCATGTAAAGTGTTGACCAGAATAATACTATCACAATGTTTTGAATCATTAACAATACTGCAACTAAAACCAGTCCTGAAGTGTAATATGTTCTGATTATTCTCATGTTTTGAACATATGTACCAATTACTACTAGAAGTAGCCCCATGTTCAAAAATGCAGATATTACTGCAGCCAACATAAAGTCAATCATGATGTAATTCTTTTTTATTTACTAATCTAGTTTGTTCCAATTTTTTGCATAATCTCATCTAATAAGATTTGATTTTCTTTCATTATTTCTGATAATTGATATTCTGCGCCATATTCTTTTTCGTCTTTTTTTACAAGTTCGTTTTTTGCTAGAATTTTGATGTGATGTGCAACTGTTTTGTGGTCAAGATTTAGTGTTCTTGAAATTTTGTGTGCATTAAGTGGTGTTTCTTTGATTAAATCGAGAATTTTTGCCCTATTTACTCCTCCTCTCGTACCTGCAATGATGCTCCACAGAATCATCTTGAATCTAGGGTTAATCGATGAACTAGAATTGCCATCTCCTAAAAACATGAAAAATTTTGGGATAATCTGTGGTGGTGAAAATGATGATGATGTAATTGTTGCAGTTAACACTGATTGCTCAGAAATTGCATCAGATATAAAAAATTGCTTTTGTAATTGTTTCAAATCAGCTCTGCGGTAGAACTTCTGCACTTCCAAACAACACACTAAATGCTTGGCACCAAATCAGCACATTGTTGTATTTGGTTAGATCTGTCCCTTCTGGAATTTCATAGTTCTGATTTCCTTTGTTTGCTTTGAGTTTACCAAGATTAACAAAATCCGATGCATTGTCATCTGTTGCTAGATAAACATACAGGTCGGGCCCATTAGTTGATTTGAAATTTTCCAATCTCAAAACGTTACTCCCATCTTCCAATGGAATTGTATATGCGTCTCCTTGCGCATCATGAATGCCATCACCAACTCCAATGAATGTACCTGCGTATGTCATTACAATAGATTCTTCCATCATGAATTCTTCTTCCATCATCTTCTCTTCCATCATCTTCTCTTCCATCATCTTCTCTTCCATCATCTTCTCTTCCATCATCTTCTCTTCCATCATCTTCTCTTCCATC
>RKRY01000099.1 GCA_007571135.1 Candidatus Nitrosopumilus sp.
GAACTAGAGTTTTTACCGTCCTATTTTTCCAGCCCTACAGATGCCTCCTTGGCTGATACACTTTACATTAGCGTTGTACTCAAGGGCCAATCCATCATTGTTAGGGATCCGGATGAAAAATCCCTTGCACTAAACGCAATGATGCAAAAGTACCAGCCCGAAGGACAATACGAACCGTTGCGCCCTGATATGGATGTTCTAGACCACACTGCCGTGATCAAAGTAATTCCTGAAGAGATGTCTGGCAAATACAAGATAGGCCAGCACATGAAATCAGAGTCTAGGGCGATTCTTGCACAAAAAATTTTAGAAAGAGGCACCCCTTCTGCAAAAGAGACGCTAAGAATAATGGGTTTTGAAGTGACTGCTGATGGTTTAAAAATGATTGACAGCCCTGCCTGGTAATCTGCTAATTATATGTAACATGACTTTGGGGATCATCTGTATCTGACCGTTTTGCCGATCTTCTCATATCACACGATCTATGAATTGCATGCTTGCGCGCCTGCCTGTGTGCAGAAAGCACGGGGGCAGATGATGATTCACCTGGCTGCGTCTAACGCGGCCTGTGATCTCACTGCCCTTCATGATTTTTCTGGATCTCATCTCTACACTATTTTTAGCACCTTTTTTGCCCTTGTCCCTTTTTGCCTCTGGTTGGCTCTCTGAACTGCTTTCTGTCTGACACCTCCAACTTGTGCCCATCACATTTAGCTGACATTCTTAACCACAAGCTCGTTTTTTGAACCTGACATTTCTGCCAATCATGCCCTGAAACTAGTGCCACTGATGCCTTGGCTTTGCATCAGTTAGCTATAAGTTCAGTTTTTGACAAGTCAATGCATTGGAGCAGGCTAATAAATTTGAACTAGTGTCTGACTTTAAGCCTACTGGGGATCAGCCTCAGGCCATTGATGAATTGGTCAGGGGGGTGGAAAATAAATCGGTTCAAACGCTATTGGGTGTGACTGGAAGTGGCAAGACGTTTTCTGTGGCAAATGTCATTGCAAAAACTGGCAAAAACACGCTTGTGGTCTCCCACAACAAGACATTGGCAGCTCAGCTTTATTCAGAATTAAGACAATTTTTTCCAAGAAACAACGTTGGTTATTTTGTTTCATACTATGACTATTATCAGCCTGAAAGTTACCTGCCTCAAACTGATACCTATATTGAAAAAGACACCAAGATAAATGAAAAAATTGAAAAACTTCGTTTGGAAGCCACTGCAATGCTGCTGTCCGGGGATCCCACAATCATCGTCTCTACTGTATCCTGCATCTATTCACTTGGCAATCCTGCAGACTGGGAGAATCTGGCAATTACAGTCTCAACCAACGATAAAATCAAACGTACCGAACTAATCAAAAAATTAGTTGATGCACGTTATGAAAGAAACGACACTGAGGTCGCACCTGGAAACTTTAGAGTCAAAGGCGACACCATGGATGTTATTCCTGCATACTCTGAGGATTTGATACGCCTCTCCATGTTTGGAGACGAGATTGAAAAGATTTCTGTCCTTGATCACGTTTCCCTAAAGGAAAAAAGAAGGATCTCTGCATTCAAAATATTTCCTGCAAAACACTATCTTATTGCAGGAGATGTGCGGAACAGGGCAATTCAGTCAATCAGGGACGAGCTGGCAAAGCGGCTGCCGAAATTAAACGAACTTGAACGTCAAAGACTGGAGATGAGAACAAAATATGATCTTGAGATGATAGAGGAATTGGGATACTGCTCTGGAATTGAGAATTATTCTAGACACTTTGACGGACGTAGGGCAGGTGAGAAGGCGTTTTGTCTGATGGATTTTTTTGGGGATGACTACCTGTTGGTAATCGACGAATCCCACGTCACACTTCCCCAACTACACGGAATGTACAAAGGTGATCATTCAAGAAAGAAAGAACTCGTGACCTACGGCTTCAGGCTTCCAAGTGCATATGATAACAGGCCCCTAAAATTTGAGGAATTTGAAGATTATATCCAAAACACAATTTTTGTCTCAGCTACCCCCGCTGATTATGAGAAAAGAAACTCGTCAAATATTACAGAGCAACTAGTCAGGCCCACCGGATTGCTTGACCCTGTCATTGGGATCAGGCCTACAAAGAATCAGATGGATGATCTAATTGGAGAAATTCAGAAAAGGGCCAAGATATCTGAGCGGGTCTTAGTCACTACTCTGACTAAACGAATGGCCGAAGACCTTGCAGAATACCTCTCAAAAAATGAGATCTCTGTAAGGTACATGCATTCAGACATTGACGGGCTTCAAAGGACTGAGTTAATCAGGCAGCTAAGATTGGGCGAGTTTGATGTTCTAGTTGGAATAAATCTTCTTAGGGAGGGACTGGATATTCCTGAGGTCTCACTTGTTGTAATATTGGATGCTGATAAAGAGGGTTTTCTGAGAAATTTTACTAGCCTGATTCAGACGTTTGGAAGGGCGGCAAGAAATGACAACGGTTCGGTTATAATGTATGCAGACAATGTAACACAATCCATGAAAAATGCAATGGATGAGACTCGTAGACGCAGGGAAAAACAATTAGAGTACAACAAAAAGCACAACATCACTCCTACTACCATTGTCAAACCTATTCCTGATCAGGTTGCCACACTGGACGAGACGAAATTAAAATCAACCCATGATCTGGCAGCAGACATAATTGATTTAGAAGCTCAAATGAGGAAATATTCTGAAGATTTAAACTTTGAGCGGGCAGCTGAGTGCAGGGATCGAATAAAAAGACTGGAAAAGGAGATCAAGTCCAAAGATAGAATAAAAAGACTGGAAAAGGAGATCAAGTCCAAAGATGATTGAAAATAAGCTAAAAATTCGCGGTGCACGTCACCACAATCTAAAGAATCTGGACATTGATATTCCAAAAAATAATCTTGTTGTGATCAGCGGATTGTCCGGCTCAGGCAAATCTACCCTGGCCTTTGATACCATCTATGCGGAAGGACAGAGGCGATACGTCGAATCCCTCTCTGCGTATGCCCGTCAATTCCTGGAGATGATGGATAAACCGGATGTTGACTCTATTGAGGGACTGTCTCCTGCCATCTCTATTCAGCAAAAAACAACTAGCAAGAATCCACGCTCCACTGTTGGAACCACTACTGAAATTTACGATTACATGAGATTGCTTTTTGCAAGGATAGGGATCTCACACTGTGTCAATTGCGGAAGAAGGATTTCTACCCAGTCCGTTGAGACGATCTGCGACTCTGTCATCCGTGATTTTAAAGACAAAAAAATCCTAGTTTTATCCCCTGTCGTTCAACGCAAAAAGGGGACGTATGAAAAGATGTTTGAGCAGATCAGGCGTGACGGGTACTCTAGAATCCGGCTAAATGGGGAAATTTTAAGCCTGGATGAGGGGGTTCCGACACTTGACCGGCAAAAGTGGCACAATATCGAGATTGTTGTAGATAGAATAACTGTTGACAAAGCAGAACGCTCTAGATTATTTGAGGCAATACAGGCTGCAATCAAAGCGTCTAAAGGCAACGTCATGATTGCATCGGAGAGGACTGAAAAGGTCTTCTCCCAAAACAACGCATGCCCGTATTGCGGACTGACAGTCGGCGAACTTGAGCCGAGAACATTCTCATTTAACTCCCCGTTTGGAATGTGCAAGGCATGCAATGGCTTGGGGGTAAAGCTTGAATTTGATCCTGATTTGGTAATTCCTGATAGGACAAAATCCGTCTTGGATGGTGCAATCGTTCCTTGGAGTGGGCGGTTCTCTTCTTTTAGACGGCAGGCATTGCGCGCAGTGGGAAGAAAATTCGGATTTGATCTGATGACCCCGATTAACAAAATAAAACCAAAGCATCTTAAAATAATTCTTTATGGCGCCGATGATCTAATTGACTTTAAGTATCGCTCAAACTCGGGGGACTCGTCATGGCAGTACACTGATGTTTTTGAAGGCGTACTGCCTAGTCTTCAACGCGTCTTTATGGAGACTGACTCTGAATCAAAACGCGAATGGCTAAAGCAGTTCATGAGGGACACGCCCTGCCACGTTTGCAACGGGAACAAACTCAAACCTGAATCCCTTGCGGTAAAAATCAGCAAAAAAGGAATCATGGATGTCTGCAACATGTCAATTAGTAATTGCTATGATTTCTTCTCTACCCTGAAACTAACCGCAACAGAGCAATACATTGCACGAGACGTGCTCAAAGAGATCAACGAACGCCTTGAATTTTTGATGAACGTAGGATTAAACTACCTTACATTAAATAGGCCAAGCTCCACACTGTCTGGCGGCGAATCCCAAAGAATCCGATTGGCCACGCAAATCGGTTCTAACCTGACCGGGGTACTGTATGTTCTCGACGAACCCACAATAGGCCTGCATCAGCGCGACAATGAGCGGCTCATTAAAACGCTAACAAAGCTGCGAAATCTTGGAAATACCGTTATTGTAGTGGAACATGATGAAGAGGTCATCCGAAATTCGGACTGGATGGTGGATTTGGGACCCGGCGCCGGGGTTCATGGGGGACACGTCGTCTTTGAAGGAACGGTGGACCAAATTCTAAATGGCCACAAGTCAGTTACAGGCAATTATCTAAAAGACGACTCTCTAATCAGGCTAGATGGGAAAATCAGAAACCCCTCCGGCTCTTTGAAGGTGCAAAAGGCTGCGGCAAACAATCTCAAAGAAATTGACGTTGAAATTCCGCTGGGCCTGTTTGTATCAGTTACCGGAGTGTCTGGTTCTGGAAAATCCACCCTGGTAAATGACATCCTGCTCAAGGCGCTTGAAAGCCATTTTTACAAATCAAACAAAAGACCTGGCAATCATAAAGGAATAACCGGCCTGGAAAACATCGATAAGGTAATTGCAATTGATCAGTCCCCTATTGGCAGAACCCCCCGTTCGAATCCAGCTACTTACATAGGAGCATTTACCCCGATAAGAGAACTGTACGCAAGTACCCAGTTATCAAAAGAACGGGGATATGCACCGGGGCAATTTTCGTTTAATGTGGCAGATGGAAGATGCTTTGCATGTGAGGGTGACGGCGTAAGGCAAATTGAAATGCAGTTCCTGTCAGATGTCTATGTAAAATGTGATGAGTGCAAGGGAAAAAGATACAATTCAGAGACCCTGTCTGTCCTGTACAAGGGAAAAGACATCTCTGATGTCTTGGATATGACAGTTTATGAGGCCCTGATCTTTTTTGAAAATGTGCCGGCAATTAAAAGAAAATTGCAGACAATCTATGATGTTGGGTTGGGATACATCAAACTTGGACAGCCGTCGACTACTCTGTCCGGCGGCGAGGCCCAAAGGGTAAAACTGGCCTCAGAACTGTCAAAACGTGGCACCGGAAAGACATTTTACATCCTAGATGAGCCTACCACTGGCCTTCATTTTGCAGACGTCCAAAAATTACTAGATGTCCTAAACCGGTTGGTAAACCTGGGAAATACCGTAGTTGTAATCGAGCACAACATGGATGTGATCAAAAATTCTGACTGGCTGATTGATCTTGGACCTGAAGGGGGCGATGAAGGCGGCAGGCTTGTTGCAGCGGGCACCCCCCAGCAGGTCAGTAGGGCACCGGGAAGTTATACGGGAAAGTACCTCAAAAAGATATTGCGAAAATGACCTTTGATATCCCAAAAACCTTCATTCCACCCAATCCCGGCATCTACATGATGAAGGATTCTGACGGGAGGATAATCTATATCGGAAAGGCAAAAAACCTGCGAAAGCGTGTAAGATCGTACTTTTTAAGAAACCAAAATTACAAGACTCAAAAACTAGTTGAAAACATTGATGATATAGAGTTTGTTTTGACCGATAATGAAAGCGAGGCGTTTTTGCTTGAATCGAACATGATTAAAAAATACAGGCCGCGATTTAACATTGAATTAAAAGATCAACAGCGATATACCTACCTTAGAATCTCTGATGAAAAGTATCCCCGATTGCTGGTTGCAAGGCGAACACGCGACGGCAAATTTTTAGGAAAGGGAAGGACCTTTGGACCATTTACCCAGGGAAGCTCCAAACTTTTGACTATTGGAGCATTGCGAAAGGCGTTTCAAATCAGAATCTGCAAGACCCTTCCAAAAAAGGTCTGTCTGGAGTACCACCTTGGAAACTGTGAGGGACCGTGCGAATTCAAGGAATCACAAGAGAGATACCCAAAACATGTCAAGGCCCTTGAGGATGTTCTACGGGGGAAAAACCAGACCAAGACATTTACAAAAAAATTGGAGGATGAAATGTACCATGCAGCCAGATTGCAACAATTCGAGCGTGCAAAAGAGATTCGTGACACTTTGGTCAGGCTGGGAAGCCTTCAAACCGGGCAAAAAATGGAACACGTTGAGCACTCTGACGAGGAATACTTTGGAATTGGAATACAAAAACAATCTGCCGTTGTGATGAATTTTAGAATGATTAATGGCGTGATACGTGACAGTGACAAGTACCTTTTTGATCTGGTTGGAGATAACTCATTTTCAAATTTCCTGTACCAGTATTACACAACACACAGAATCCCGAAACTTGTAGTTGTAAGTGAACTGCCTGACAATTACAAGTTACTAGAGTCGCTGCTCTCCGAGCAGGCCGGCTCTCCTACAAGAATTACCCTTCCAACTAAGGGAAAGAGAAGGGATATCATTAATCTTATTATGAGAAACATCCGTCTTGTTTACTCCAAAGGCGGCGACCCTGGCCTGGCTGAACTAAAAGACGTCCTGAACCTGCCTGCGATTCCAAATGTAATAGAATGCTTTGACATTTCAAATCACGGTACCGACTTTGCAGTAGGCTCGATGTCTCAATTTGTCGGGGGGGAACCGAACAGATCCGGATACAGGAAATTTAAAATCAAGACCATAAAAGGACGCGATGACTATGCGATGATTGGCGAAATCATCAGGCGGCGTTACTATAGACTTGCAGAAGGGGGTGGCACCGGCATGCCCGACCTGGTTGTAATTGACGGCGGAAAGGGACAGCTAAACGCCGCGGCAAAGTCTCTGACTGCCTTGGGATTGCAGATGCTGCCCTGCATCTCACTGGCAAAGGAGAACGAGGAGGTGTTTGTTCTAAAAAAACGAGATCCAATAATAATCTTAAAAACAAGGCCTTCTCTCCAAATTCTGCGCCATGCTCGAGATGAGGCTCACAGATTCGGCGTCGCATACAATAGAACCGTCAGAAAAAACCAGATAAGATAAAAAACGGAAAAACCCTTGGTCAGCTGACTGTCACGCTGCCGAGCATCCATGGATGGATCATGCAAAAGTAATCGTAGGTTCCAGCTTTTTCAAATGTAAACGAGTATGACGCATTGCCCATGACTAGGCTGCTGTCAAACATGTCCGATGGGCCGTCTGACGGACTGCCACTTGTTACCGTATGTGCCGCCGTATCGACATTGACCCATTTTATCGTGTCTCCGGCACTGACCGTAAGGCTTGGCGGCAGGTAGCATTCGTTGGTCTCCTCGCAACCCGGTACTGAAGTGCCTGCTGGCATCTCTACAGTATGCGTCATTGCGTCTGCCGACTCCTGCTTGTAGGCCTCCTTTATGTGCGTCTCATTTTTGTCTTCAACTGTCTTGTCTGCAGCCGTCGTTGCGCTAACAGAGTAACTTACGGCAAACTGGTCAGGAAACATGGTATGCACCGCCAAAGCGTTTCCTTCAAACTTCCATGAACCCATTTTGTTTTTTGGATCGACAAACGTTAATTCAAAAATTGTTTCACCATCAGAAGTCCAAGTCCTTGCCGGTCTCTCATCAGCGCCAACCGGACCCCTCAGTGAGATCAGCTGAATATTTTCAGAGGCAGAGTATGACAGAATTCCAGAATATGTGTCATCTGATGGTTCCAACAGCATTGCAAGTTGATGCGATTCGTGGCCAATACCGGGGTCCTGTACCGACATGACCGTGCCAGTCATTACAGTCTCAGACATTGCTTGTTTTGTATAGTCTATCTTGTAGTCAACTGTAAAAGGCGCTGCATTGAATGTGTGAACGGCCAAAGCGTTGCCAGCAAATTCCCATTTGCCCTTTGCATTCTTTGGATCAACTAAGGTCAATGCAAATTTTGTCTTACCATCAGGAGTCCAGATTGTCTGTCCTTTGTCATTGCCGTCGGCCAGTGGGCCGTGCAACGTAATTAACTGGATCGGCTCGGTTGCATCATATGTCAACGTGCCAGAGTAAACTTTGTCACTAGGATCTAATAGGACGGCAAGTTGATGTCCTTTATGGCCTACACCCGGGTCCTGTGAGGACACTGCTCTCTTATATCCTGTCTTTAGGGGATTTACTGAATCATACTTTGCTTTTTTATCCGTGCCTGCAGCCTGGTCTGTTGGCGTACTTGTCTCGGCATCTGGTGCTGATTCTCTTTCCATTGCTGGCAGAGCACTGGTAGTCGGATCAGGAGAAACTACTACAGAATCTCCTACAAATGCAAATCCTGCACCAATAGCTGTAATTGCAATTGAAAACACAATTGCAGCTTTGTCTATGCCTGCCATGTCTGATAACATTCTTAAATGCTAAATAAATCTAATCAATAATGTCTATTGAGAGGCCTGATTTTTCATAAAAAGTCCTTGTTTTTTATTATGGCAAAGATCATAAATTCGTGAGATGTTTTCCTGTGATTCGTGTCTGCCATTTCGTGTTTGACCCCGTGAATTTTTACTTCTTGTTATAGTTCTGGCCTGGCATTGGGATTTTTAGATGATCGATTTTGGTTTGGGTTACATACTGTCAGCAGGGCTAGATAAACAAAGCATTGATTAGAAATAGCCAGAACCATTTTGTCCGATAAGCAAGCTTGACATGTCTGGTGCTAAATTCTAGTCTTGCAAACAACAAGACAACAACAAGACAACATCTGCGCAAAAAACGCATTGTATTTGTCAACCAAAAAGTGGCCTTTTATCAATATAATTTGAATGCATCACTTATGATCACAGATTGAAAGATGCATTATGCTTGAACCCAATAACTTCTTCTCGAAGATGGTCGATGAACTAGTCGAATTATCAGAGCATGACAGTGAATTGACTGACAAAATAAGATGGCTAGATGATCAGGCTCAGAAAAAGGGTATCACGTTCTATGATATGATCTTTGAGGTTTTGTACAGGCACGATATAAACTCTAAAGCAAAAGAATGGCTTGACGCAAGAAATTAAGAATTATTTTCTCAAATCCAGTGTTTTGTACTCGCAACCTTGCGGTCCGCAATACTTGCCAACATACACTGCTTTTGGTCTGTATAGCGCCGGCTTTGGAGCAGCTTCTGCAAATTTTTCTTCTATGATATGGGCTGCCCATCCTGAGACCCTGGAGATTGCAAAGATTGGAGTGTTAAGGTCTACCGGAATCTTTAGCATGTAGTAAATTGACGCACTGTACAAGTCAACGTTTGGATAAATATCCCTGTCTTTCTGAGATTTCATATGCGCAATAGTTGTTGTTTCTATTTTTTCTGTCATGTCAAACCATGGCTCCCCGGTCTCTTCAGCCAGTTTTCTTGACAATTCTTTTAGGACCTGCGCTCTTGGATCGTATGTCCTGTAAACCGCATGACCCATTCCCATGATCCTTTTACCGTCATCAAGGTTTTTCTTAACCCATTCTTCTACCTTGTCGACTTTTCCAATCTCCAAAAGCATCTTCATAACTTCGGTATTTGCACCTCCATGCAATTCTCCGCTTAGCGCTCCAATTGCAGCGCTTGATGCAGAGTACATGTGAGCCCTAGTCGATGCAACCTGTCTTGCAGTAAATGTTGATGCGTTAAAGGTGTGATCTGCATGCAGGATCAGACATACATCAAAAATCTTTTCAACCTCTGGATCTGGCTTTTTACCTGACATCATGTACAAAAAGTTTGCCGCATGGCTCAGTGTTGGATCCGGATCTATTATGTCCAGTCCGTTTCTGATTCTCTGCCAGCTGGCAATGATGGTCGGTACCTTGGCAATCAGGTTTATTGCTTTTTCATAACTTGCCTCCTTGTTGGCAAATTCTTCATCATAATATCCTGCCAAGGCAGAAACAAATGCCTGAAGCATATCCATAGGATCTGCATCCTTTCTCCAATTGCCCATGTTTTTTTGCATCTGCTTTGGAATGTATCTGGCATCAATCAGATTTGCGTTAAACTCATCTAATTGTGCCTTGGTTGGCAAGTGATCATATAGTAACAAGAATGCAGTTTCCTCAAATGTCGAGTTTTTTGTGAGATCTAAAATGTCATAGCCACGGTAAATTAGTTTGCCTTTTTCTCCATCAATGTTTGAGATTCTGGTATCTGCCACCTCTATCCCCCTCAGGCCTATATTCTTTGTCTCCATGCTGTATCTGCAGAATTTCTTCTATTATAGCTTACCAAAAACTGTCTGCCAAGTTTAGCATTTAGTCTAATATGACAACTTTTGATCATAAATGGGAATCTTTAATCAAAAACCAATGACTCCCAAAGAGCGGAAAAATTTGCAAAAATTAGACGACATGGTGCTTGCCGCCACCCCTGAAGAATTAGAAAAGATTCAATCTGTTGATTTAGAAAATCAGCTTGAGGGTTTGTCTCTTTATGATGTCTGCCTTGACTCCAACTCCCTGGTTTACCATAGCGTCAAAAAACAATCAGGGAAATATTTTCATTCTTCATTTAAATGAGGGCTTGTAATTTTTTCAAACGAAATGACTGCAAAAAAGACCGTAAAAAAAGTTGCCAAAAAACTAGCCAAAAAAACTCTGGCTGGAAAAATCAAAAACTCTGCAACAAAGGCAACGGCCAAAAAAGTCACTAAAAAAGCCATAAAACCAAAACGAACCAAAGTAATCTGTATCTCCCACAAGGAAGATGCAGACGGGATTAGTTCTGCCGCACTTATAAGACAAGCCTTTGGGGGTGACACAGTACTTGTTGATTATCCGGGACAGATGGATGCATTAAACCAAGTAGTATCCGATGAAAAATTAAAGTCTCTTTACGTCTGTGATCTGGGTCTTAGTAAAAAGACTCAGGACGAATTTGTCAACATTATGACTATTCTGAGAAAAAGGAAGGTGACAGTTACCTACATTGATCATCATGACATTGATCCTAATGTTGTCAGGGCATTGGAAAAACTCAAAGTCAGGGTGATTCACAATATCGACGAATGCACAGCAGTTCAGGTGTACGCTGCATTCAAATCAAAACTAGATGATCATGCGCCCTTTGTTGCAACATGTGCAGCCATCACCGATTACATGGAGGATCGTCCAATTGGCTCAAAGTTACTTCAAATCTATGACCGACAATTTGCATTGATCAGTGCAACTGTTCTAACATATAATATAGTTGGGCGCCAAAAAGAACCTGACTATCTCTTGTATCTGGTCGAAGAGCTGTCCGAATCCAAATTCCCACATGAAATTCCAAACACGTTTGAATTTGCACAGATTCAGGTTGAAAAATTATCTCAGATGATTGCCAAAGTAAAGGATGGCATGAAAACAATGAAAAATGTCGGTTATATGGAAATACTTGATTCTGGCGCAAGCGGTGCCGTCAACTTTGTAATGGGACTGTCTGGCAAGAACGTTGGCATTGCATACAAGGAACGCGTTGGTCATGACATCTATGCGGTCTCGGTACGGGGTTCTAAGGACTGCAGGGCTCATCTTGGAAAAATTGTCAATATCTTGGCTACCGATCTTGGCGGTTCTGGAGGGGGACATGATAAGGCTTGTGGTGCGGTCATTCCAAAACCAAAAATAAAAAAATTTATCACAGAATTAAACAAGAAAATAAAATAATCCCGAAAATAACCTTGGAGTCCTTTTTACTGTGTGATATATCAGAGTTTTACTTGGCTTGGCAGTAGCGGTCATAAGAACTGTATCTGTCATGTCAGGTCATCCTGCATGTCCTTATGGAATGTGTCTGGGCATTTTTTCTGCGCCTTCTCAACGGTCACCGATCGCATTTTTGGCTGCATGTCGCCGGATTATGTGATCCTGTACTGGAGGGATCTCTCTGATCACAAAATGCCATCAACTGGCAATTTTTTATCTTTGTCTGGGCTTTGGGCCTTTTGGGTCTGTGCTGTAAGGCGCACACACAATTACGCTAGGAGATAAAGCAAATTATAGAAAAAT
>RKRY01000035.1 GCA_007571135.1 Candidatus Nitrosopumilus sp.
TAATAGTTGGATCTAGACAACTAGTTTTCCCATTGCCATCTGTAATTCATGTACGAGTCCAAACTAGCTTGATTAAACACCATTACCGATAAATCTGAAAATTCTTTTCCTTCCAAATCTTTTACTGTGCCTACAAAGCTAGTTTCGTTTTCTGTGGTGAGTGCCTCAAACACATGGACTCTCATCTTTGATGTGTTAAAATTGTGTTCTCTTAGATAGACTGCAATCTCTGATGGCATAAAATGTTTGTCAGGCTGTTTTGGCCACGGTCTGGGAACTAAAATAACACTAAATCCATCAATCAATGCCTTTTGCAACTCTAATTTTTTGTCTTCAATAGATGCGGTTATATGCATTGTAATTACTCTGGATTTATCCAACGGAACCTGAGCTCTGGAGGCTGCCACCTGAACTGAACTAATCCCTGGAATGACCTCAATTTCTCCAAAGATCTCAATTAACCTATCAACGACTTCTGATTCTGAAAAATTCACATCACCCGTAAATGGAATTACCAATGTTCTGTCTCCAAGCTCCAGAAGAATCTTCTGGTATGATCTCTCCTGATCACTCATAGTGACCTCGCGGATCTCCTTTCCATCTAGGAGGCACTCTATTGTCTTTAGGGTGTACTTGTAACCTATCACGATGTCAGAATCCGCTATTATCTCCTTTACAATCTCCGTTACGTATTTTGGAGAACCCGGACCCACCCCGACAGCAAAAACTTTACCCAATTTTACTCTGTAAAATTCTGCCTGTCTTTAATATACCGTACAAACGGAGCCCAGTCAACCTTCATGTATTTTGTCGGCTCCTTTGCAGGATATTTTACCCAGTCTTGTGCAATTGAATATTGGAACTTTTCTTGCTTTCCATCTTTTTCATACTCTAAATATAACACACTGCCCCAATCTTTCTCCTCGTAACTTATTTTAGAAATATTATCAAATGATATCTCTACATTCTTTTCAATTTCCAAGTCATCCATCAATTCCTTCTCTGTGTATCCATCATGGATGATCATAGTATTTTTTGATTTGATTAAATTGACAACCTGCCTTGTCGTAATTGCCCTCCACCAATTGATTTTGGCCTCAGTCTTATGAATAAACATCAAATGCCTATCAGTCAAAACCAACATTCCTTCTCTTCCACCAATTGAAAACATCCTTTTTCCTTCCCTCCATACAGAAACCAGATGTGCCTGAATCCTTTCATCAGATTCCATAGTCCGTAATCTATCCGGCTTTGTTAAAAACTAATGCACAATTGGCTTTTAAGTAGGCTAACTAGAGAAAACTTGATGAATAAAATCATTCTATCCTTATTGTTCTTAGCTATTATGATCGGATTTACCAATCATTCATTTTCACAATCTGATCAACTAGTTGTATTAGAAACAAATCTTGGAAATATCACCATTGAATTTTTTCCAGATGATGCACCCAACCATGTATCTAACTTTGTGAATCTATCTGAATCCGGATTTTATGATGGAACAATCTTTCATAGAATCATTCTGGATTTTATGATTCAGGGTGGTGATCCAAATACAGTCGCAGGTGATCCCAGTACATGGGGCACTGGAGGCCCTTCAGAGAGAGTCAACGCTGAATTTAACACAATAAAACACAATCGTGGAATTGTCTCTATGGCAAGATCTGCCGATCCAAACAGCGGAGGCTCGCAATTCTTTATAGTCCATAAAGATTCGAACTTTCTTGATGAGCAGTACACCGTATTTGGAAGGATTGTGACTGATGAAAGTTTCAGTGTTCTAGATAAAATCGCCTCTACAGAAACTGGAGATCGAGACATTCCAATTGACACCGAATTGGCAAAAATTATCTCTGCAAAAGTTGTAAATCGTCCAGACGTATCAAATCTATTGGACTTGCCAAATCCTGAACGAACCTCATCTGCTGTCGCACCATCTGCCACCGGAAACCAGCAATTTGAGAGTCCGGAACACAATGTTTCATTGACAGTACCTGACGGATGGCTGCTTCAAACACCTGACAAAACCGATGAGACCACTCCTGATATTGTTGCAGTTGGACCCAAGGTAGGAGTAATGAATCCGCTCATCTCATTAACCGTTCAACCGACAAATCAAAGGACATTAGATGATCTGATCACAGAGAAAGATGCCATGCTCAAAAAAATAACTGATTCCGGAGATCTAAAAATCATCTCAAAACAAAAAAAGACGGTTAACGGTTTAGAGGCATATGAGATCCATGCCGAAGGCTATTTTTCATCAGGTGGCGAGAGGCTCAATGTTAAATTCAACGAAGTAACACTTTATGATTCTGAAAAGTTTTACATTTTAGTATATACTAACGGCTTAGACGACTTTGCGTCTCAGCTGCCGCAGTTTGAGGATACCGTTTCCACATTTGCAATTTTACCTACTGATGCAATCTCGATAGAGGATCCAAGCCCCGAAGAATCTGGTGAAAATGGTGGATGCCTAATAGCTACCGCAGCCTTTGACTCCGAACTAGCTCCCCAAGTTCAACTACTAAGAGAGATCAGGGATAACACCTTGCTTTCAACTGCGTCAGGCGCCGCATTTATGACTGGGTTCAACCAACTGTACTATTTGTTTTCCCCGACCGTAGCTGATCTGGAGCGCGAGAATCCGGCGTTTAAGGAACTTGTAAAGATCCTAATTACTCCTTTGCTTTCAACGTTGACTGTCATGGAATATGCCGAATCTGAATCACAAGTTCTGGCATATGGGATTGGGGTAATACTGGCTAATCTTGGAATGTATTTTGCAGCCCCGACAGTAGCTGTTTTTGCATTAAGAAACCGAATCATAAGATAATTTTTTGATCGTTAAACAGTCAAAAAGCAAATACTTCTACTACGAATGAATTAGGCGACAACTAGAAGAATCCTTCAAATCAAACCAAGAAGTTTGGTAATCGGTCAAGTCAGCTTTGACAATTTCAACTAATTATACAAGATTTAGCAAGTTATTGAAAAATATACAGCATGTAAGATATGAACTTCCGTTTTTTACAAATTCTTTCATGCGACTTAACCGGTTACAGTTTGAGTTTAGCAATTCTGTATTTGGAGATAAGTTCTTCTCAATTTTTTCTCTGTAGCTCCCCATTCATAGCGTTTGATAGATCTGTATTGTTTTAAGATCTTGGATGTCGGTTGAAAGATATTTTCTCTTCATCCAGTCACACCTTTGTTCCTCAAAATGATTATCCCATTTCTCATTTTGACTGCTTTTTCAATAAGAACTTCCAAGGTACCCGGTTAAGTCGCCTGAGGTAATCGGTCAAGTCACACAAAGGAACTTGTAAAAATGAGAGTTCATAGTTTGCATATTCTATATTTTTCAATAACTTGCTAGATTTTACATAATTAGTGAGTACCCGGTTAAGTCGCCACGAGTATTCTCAGCAGCATCTCTGACACGCTTGCCCCTCTCCGCTCCCATGTCAGAAAGCACGTCATCAGCGTGCCAAA
>RKRY01000155.1 GCA_007571135.1 Candidatus Nitrosopumilus sp.
GAGCATGGAGGAGATGAGGGGATCCATGAAAAAGATGTTGGAGAGCGGCGAGGCCAGACCCATCAAGATAAGTGAATATATAACCTAGACACTACGTATATGCCACCAAGGCCGTCCCTTACAGTCCGTCCCAGCCAGTCGCGTATGGTAGAGTACGGGCTGTTAAGGAAGTCAGCTATGGCATACACTGACGGTAATCGGTCAAGCCATATGAAAGAATTTGTAAAAAATGGGAGCTCGTGCCTTGTATATTGTATATTTTTCAATAACTTGATAAATCTTGTATAATTAGTCGAAATTGTCCAAACTGACTTAACCGATTACCACTGACGTTCCCTCCTTTCTCATGGCGTATGCCAAGAGTCTGTCTTTTGCCTTGGGATTCCCCTCTTCTTTGTGCATCAGGTGCCTCCGCGCCGGACCGATGCTACTTAGAAAACTGCATTCGGCAGGCGTCTTTTTTGATTTAACATCCAATATGACAGATGTCCTGGGATCCATACGTTTCGATCAGTCTTTGTTGACAAAATGATAAGTGATTATCAATCGGAATCACTATGTTCTTGCGGTAATGTGTCTCCTTCAGATCATTCTTCCATCAGGTCGTTTGTGTAATACG
The DNA here is from genome assembly GCA_007571135.1 of Candidatus Nitrosopumilus sp. Classification (GTDB taxonomy): domain Archaea; phylum Thermoproteota; class Nitrososphaeria; order Nitrososphaerales; family Nitrosopumilaceae; genus Nitrosopumilus. The sequence continues at coordinate 620 of RKRY01000155.1, forward strand.
AGTCTTGTACATCAGTCAATGTATTTTGCATCGTCAATGCGCGCCAGCAATATGTCTGTAGAACACTGATCCAAATGTGTTGTGGGTGGAAAATCCGTTCCGATGGTAAAATTTCAGTAACCCATAATTTCTAGACGGAGCTATCAACATGCTATTGAAAAATAAAACTTTTAAAATATTTGCCAACACGATAATCAATATGAAACAAAAAACGGCATCAAGAAATGTCAAGATTCTAGTAGCAAAATTAGGACTAGACGGACATGACAGGGGTGCTCTTGTCCTATGCAGAGCATTCAGAGATGCTGGAATGGAGGTAATCTACTCAGGATTATTTGCCACTCCGGAAAGAGTTGCGCAAATTGCAGAAGATGAAGATGTCGATGCAGTCGCAATGAGTTTGCTTAACGGTGCACATGGAACGCTATTTCCAAGAGTAGTAAAAGCTTTAAAAAAGAAGGGAATCAGGGACGTGCTCGTGGTTGGAGGGGGGGTAATTCCAGAGATAGACCACAAAGTGCTAATCAAATCAGGAGTAGATCACGTGTTTGGTCCAGGTACGCCACTGCCAACAATTATTGATCACATCAATACAGGCGTAGTAAAATTAAGAAAAATATAAGAAAAAAGATCGTTTCGTAAAATTGTCCAAACAGCGCCACGACAAAAATGACAGCATGTGTTGTCCAAATCATCTCATCCAAATCCTGCATCATTTCTAGGCATGGTATGCAAGACTAACCCATCTTAAAATACCTAAATCTCAGACTTGAGGAATACACGCTTAACTGAAAGACAAGAAAAAGAGACATGGATCCTTGTTTGCTTGAATCAGACAGTGTCGATCATTCTACAGAATCAGGCCACATCATTTTACGCATTTCTTTGCCAACTTTTTCAATTTGGTGTTCGTCATATTCTTTCATGTATTTGTCAAATGCGTCTCGACCATTCTTTTGATATTCAGAGATCCATTCGTTGTTGAATGTTCCGTCTTGAATCATGGTAAGAACTTTTTTCATGTTTTCTTTATTTGCGGCATCCATAACCATTGGTCCACGAGTCAATCCGCCATATCGGGCAGTTTCACTAACACGTCTCCACATACCGTTAATTCCATATCTTTGAATCATATCTACAATGAGTTTGAGTTCATGTAAAACTTCAAAGTAGGCAATCTCTGGTTGGTATCCTGCTTCAACTAAAGTTTCAAATGCATTTGTCACCATAGAAGCTGCGCCCCCGCAGAGGTCTGCTTGTTCGCCAAACCAATCAGTCTCCACTTCTTCTTTGAAAGTAGTCTTGATCAATCCAGCCCTAGCACTTCCAATTCCTTTGGCAAGTCCCAAAGTTCTGTCCCAAGCCTTACCAGTAAAGTCTTGCTCGACTGCAACAATTGAGGGAGTTCCAAAGTTGTCAAGATATGTTTCTCTAACTTTTGAACCCGGTCCTTTTGGTGCAACCATTATAAGATCAACATTGGAGGGTGCTTCAATCCATTTCCAATAGATTGCCGCTGCATGAGAAAATGACAATGCTTTTCCCTCAGAAAGGTTTGGTCCGATTTCATCTTTGTACACTTGACCTTGAATCATGTCAGGAATCAGGATATGAATAATGTCAGCTTGTTTGGTTGCGTCAGCAACAGACATTACTCTGTGACCATCATCGTCTGCTTTTTTCCAGCTATTGCCGCCTTCCTTAAGACCCACTATTATGTTCAGGCCAGAGTCTTTCATGTTGTTGGCCTGTGCGTTGCCTTGGATCCCATAACCAATTACGGCAATTGTTTGATCTTTTATCGAGTCAAGGCTGATATCGCCATCTTTCCATGTTTGTGCCATGCTCACCGCACAAGTACTGCAAATATTAATCATAGAGCCTAAATTTCGATGATCTTGTCGCATGACAGGCACTGGACAGATACCTTACTGCCGTGGATCCGAATGAATCTCTTTGATCCACAAGCAGGGCAGATAGGACAGGCACGTACAGGTTCCATTGATGTTCAGTAAGATTGGCATCAGATTTAGAAATTACGAATAGGCAATTTCTGACACTAGTCTTGTCAAGAAGATCAAAAACACGGAGTTTGTGGCAATTCCTTCCAGTTTAGGTCACTAGCTACCATGGATAGATTTTGTTGCGTCAGTTGGTTTTCTTACAGGAGTGAAAGATTTGTTGAAGGCATTGATCTCGTATGATCTTACAAGCACCATATGGCTTGCATACAGAGTATTGCACAGCTGGTTTTACTTGCCTTGCCTCATCTGCTTCGTCTATCTACCTATCCAACATTCTGCCAGTCGCAATAGCTTTATACGCAAAGTATCAGACAGACAGAGAGAGAGAGATGAAATGACAAATGTTGCAGTTGTTCTTAACGCCAGAAATGAAGAGCGTTACTTGGAGAGATCATTACAAACCATCATGGATCAAGAACTAAAGCCTTACAGAGTAATTGTGATCAATGATGGTTCAACTGACAACACAGAACAAATCATATCAAAATTTCCAACAGTCGAGCTGATAAACAATCCTTGCCGTGACCAAAGTTATTTGGGACAAAAAGAATTAGCATCTGTCGTAAACCAAGGCCTGCGCAGACTGCATGATGACGAACAGTGTCAATATGTTTGGATGACAGGAGGAGACATCACATATCCCAAAGAATACAACAAGGACATAACAAGTCGCATGAAAGAAGACCAGGCAGTAGTGGCGTCCGGTGTTGTCAAAGGAGAGTTCTCAGTTGTTCCTCGCGGATTTGGGAGAATAGTAGATTGTAGTTTTTGGAAAAAATTTGGAATGCTGTATCCTGTCAACTACGGATGGGAAGGATATCTAGTTTTAAAGGCACGTATGTTGGGGTGTGTCGTAAAGAGCTACCCAGATATTGTTATGCATACCCAGCGTCCAACAGGAACTAGATTTGACGCAAAACGGTACTATTACTACGGACTGGCAAACAAGGCATTAGGTTATACGCTTTCATACACGCTTCTCAAGGCCATCGTACTGTCAAGAAGACAGGGTCCAATGGCGGCATTATTCATGCTAAAGGGATACCTCTCAAAGTACGATGATCTGTACGAAGAGGAGCTGTGCAGGCATACAAGACAGACGCAGACGATAGGCAATCTAAATTTTCAGTATGTAAAGCAATTCTTTTTACTCAAATTGCGGTCAAGCAGAACAACATGAAAATCTCCATAGTGGGTCTTGGATTTGTTGGCTTGCCGTTAGCAGTAACTAACGCAAAAAAATTCACGACGATAGCAGTTGATAATAACAGAAACAAAATAAACGATCTAAAAAAAGCAAAGATAAACTTTGTTGAACCTGCACTAGGTTCAATGTTAAAATCGGCCCTGAAATCAGGCAGACTAGAGTTTACTACAGACACGGACTATGCAGTAACTAACACAGACATCACATTTTTAACCGTAGGAACTCCGCTGGACAAATCAAACCAAATCGATCTCAAACACATCATGGCAGCCTCCAAGCAGGTTGCATCGTCCATACAATCTAAAAAGAGATTTCACCTGCTAGTCGTAAAAAGTACGCTTCCTCCCCTTACTACAGATACCCGAATCATTCCAACCTTCAAGGATTTGATCAAGGACGGCAGGATGGATGTTGTCGTAAATCCAGAATTTCTAAGGGAGGGTTCGGCAGTCAAGGATCTGCTAAGGCCCCATCTGATCGTGATAGGCGCAAACAACAAGACCAGCAGGGACAAGCTTGAAGACTATTACAAGATTTTTTATGACAAAGTGCCTGAGATTATCAAAACCAGTCTGGCCTCAGCGGAATTGATAAAGTATGCAAACAATGCATTTTTAGCAACAAAGATTAGCTTTATCAACTCTATTGCAGATATTTGTCAGGGAATTCCCGGATCTGATGTAAATCTTATTGCAAGTGCCATTGGCAAAGACCCGCGAATCGGCCCGCTGTTTCTTAATGCAGGGCCCGGATACGGGGGGAGTTGTCTTCCGAAGGATTTGCGCGGCTTGATAAACCATTCAAGAAATCACAAGAAAACGAGGTTTTTTGAGGCAGTGAAAAAAGTAAATGATCTGCAACCCAAAAAGATAATCAAGATGCTAGAAGAGATGCGCATGCTCTCACGCGGCAAGACAATCTCCATTTTAGGACTCGGGTTTAAGAAAGGGACCGATGACATTAGGGATGCAGTCTCCATAAAGATTGTAAGGGCGCTGTTAAAATCAGGACTTCGAATCAAGGTGCACGATCCAATGGCAATTTCAAACTTTGAGAAAATTTTTGGTGCAAGGATCGAATATTTTGAATCCGTTGTTGAATGCATAAGAGATTCAGAGTGCTGTCTGATCTTAACTGATTGGGACCAATATGCAAAAATCGATCAGAGTCTTTTGCAAAAGCACATGAAAACTGCCAGAGTCATAGATGCCAAACGTGTTCTGGAGCCTGCAAAATTTCACAGTCAAAGTTTCAAGGCAATCGGTCTTGGCAGTCGGTGAGTTTCGTTTGGTCTTGGCGTAATTCTCATATATCATATCATGAAAGGACTCAGCATGCATTGTAGCAAATATTTGGAACCGCTATGGCAAGGATAAGAAAATGCGTCATCACAGCTGCCGGGACAGGTACAAGGCTGTTGCCATTTACCAAGGAAGGTATCAAGGAGATGATGCCAGTTTATGCGAAGGGAACAAAAGGTATCGTTTTAAAGCCGATAATCCAGATCATCTACGAGTCTGTTTTTGATTTCGGCATAAGAGACTTTTGTTTTGTCGTACGCAAAAAAAAACGCGCAATAAATGATCATTTTACAATTAACAAAAACGACAGGGCCAACGGCAATGCAGAGATTGGGATCTTTTTAAACATGATCAGCCAAAGTGAGATAACCTACGCACAGCAGAAAAATCCTAGGGGGTTTGGAGACGCCGTATCAAAATCAAAGTCCTTTGTAGGTGAGGCGAACTTTTTGCTACACGCAGGTGATGACATCATACTTTCTCCAAATAATGATCATCTGCAGCGATTAGAAGACGCATTTTTCAAATACAATGCAGATGTGGCATTTTTGATAGACGAGATGGATGATGTAAGGGCATACGGGGTCATAGAAGGCGCAGAGATCGAAAGAGGAATCATCAAAATTAAGGCGTTGGAAGAAAAGCCAAAAAAGCCAAAATCAAACATGGGCGTAATTGCAATATACATATTCAAAAGCTCAGTATTTTCGATCCTAGAGAAGGCGAGATCACGCAGAAGAGACGACATGCAACTTTCAGACGCCGTAAAGATCATCATCGACAGTGGCAATGCAATCGGAGTCAAGATAAAACGCAGTGAGAGGAGAATCGACGTAGGAATGCCTGAGAGTTACGTAAATTCAGTCAACGCATCGTATCAGTTTTCAACAAAAGGCGGGTACCACAGATTTAAGAGTCAGGCTAAGAACGGATAATTCCAAGCGTCTTTTTCATCACACCCCTTGCCTGCATAAGATGCCACAGTTGTTTGGCATGGAAGCAGTTGCAAAATCTAGATTTATTCACGGCACATGAATTTAACACCGTCGTACTTGTTTGCAGGGCCACGCATGGTTGGAATCGGCAAGCTGCTTGATCTCAGTACAACACATATTTGTGTCCAGAATCTTTTTGAATCAGTCAAAACCGGTTGCCCTGTCCTTTTTCAGACAAAACAGACAATGACGATGACGAATCAACCGATATTTTCTGCAGGGTGACTTTTTGCTTGTATGCGGATTTGTTGAAGGCTTTTTTGGAATATTTTCCCAGGTTCCTTTTTGTTAATTTCCTGATCATCGGCGAGTCGACGGTTTGAACGTAACCGGTTAAGTCGCATGAAAGAATTTGTAAAAAATGGAAGTTCATAGCTTACATGCGGTATATTTTTCAATAATTTGATAAATCTTGCATAATTTATATCAAAGCGATCATCGAGGTTTGTATAAATGGTTAGTTTCGGGACAAGTTTTCCATTTAGGGGTCGGATAGCATAAACAAGCAATTATCAGTTCAGCCCAACATGTCATAAACGGGCATACATTCCAAGATTATTGGACCGAACCGCTGCCAAGAATTCGAATTGTGGTAGATTCGGGTTTTAAGACTATGGCAACCTGGCCTCTCTTGCAGATTATTGGCTTTCTAAAAACAAGTTTAAGCGGAGATACTGATGAGAATTTTGCAGCCTTGATTTGCAATCCCACATTTACAAGACATCCCTGATTTTCAGATATTTCGCCTTTGTAAAAAGGGTTTTTTGTAAAATCAAGCTCAATTTCAGATACGACATGGCCTATGCACGATTCGGAGATTACGTCTCCGCGTCCCACCTCATCAGATTTTGCCCCCTTTACTGCCAAGCCCACCCTGGCAGGCGAGACAGATTCTTCAACCGGATCATCGTGCATATGAATCGATTTTATCAGTACTTTAATGTCCGCAGGATACAGTTTGAGGCTGTCATATTGTCGGATTTTGCCATGGGTCACTTTGCCTAAAATGACGGTGCCAACACCCTTTACATCAAAACAATGATCAATTACCACTTCAGCAGGACAATCATCAGATACAATGGGAGCTAGTTTGTCCATCTCTTCTTTGATTTTATCCTGTTTAGCCCTAGCATAATTTTCAACCACGGTTCCTTTGATCATTGTTTCTAGTTTTGTCTCGTCTACCTCAAATGTATGAGACAGTATACCCTTGTCTTTTTTGAGTAAATCAAGGGCAATTATTTGCTCGCCGGTGAATTTGTCTAGTTTGTCAACATGAAATATTACATATTCAGCCAAGTTGATTGCCTGAAATAGTGGCTGAATTTTATCAGGAAAACCAGTAGGTGCAACCCAAGTTTTGATGATTTTAGAATCTTTTCTGTCAAACATGGTAAGATCAGTACCGGCTCCCTTCTTTCCAAATTCAGAAGCAATCTCCTGCTTGCCCAATACTACAAAGTTAATTGACTTTATCATGATGACTGTTTTTAGATAGACCTTATGAAGTTTTGAATAACTAAATCGGAGGCGATGTTATGTAGTCTATTGTATAGATTTCCTCTCTTTCTTTCCCCGCCTCCCCCACCACAAACTCATGTCTTTGACGATGTGTTGAGATGTGTCGTCAGATATGGTATCAGTCCACTCCCATGTGCCGCAATCAGGTTGTAAGCATCAACATTTAGCATGATCTCACGCACCAGGTACCTCCACTTTGATGCCATGGTAGACTCTCCAAGAGGAATAGTCTGCCATACGATTTGGATGTACATCTAGACTGTTGAGAAAGTTGATGTCAAACATAGTTTGCAATGGTACGATGCATGTGGGGATCCGTTTTGAGGATGCACGATACATACGAGGCAAAGAACTTCAAAATGAACGATTATTTATTGTGAACACGCACTTCGCCAGCAGGACAAAGGTAAGGCATTACAGATCTTCCACATTGTCGAGGAGGATCTGCGGTACTGTCAGGAACGTATCTGCATCACACAACACTGTAACTAGGACAAGCCGCATTTCTAGCCTGATAACGACAAATATCAGGTGTCGTTGAGTGTGTTTTACGATAAAAATAGGGAACATAATCAAGAGAACAGTGTAGAATGAATGTAAGGAAATGAGTATGGTGCAACGTAATCTCCATGCAATAGACAAGAAAGGACATCAGAGTAACGCTCAAATCCAATTAGACCATGCATTTTTCTGTGAGCTGGAGCACGAATGCTGTTACGACAGAGGAAACTCCTCCCTCATACAGGATATGTGATCTGGAGATAGATAATCAGAGATGATTGGCAACGGAGCAGAAAAGAATCCAATATGGCGCACTGTGATGGTGAAAACCTGAGGTTTCCATAAAGGGAGTGAAAAAGCCGTCCCACATAGAGCAAAGCCAAACAGAACTTTATGTTCCTGTATTAGGTTCAGGTAGGCTGCAAAGTCGAATATCGTGAAAACAGAAGGAGGGTTACTCCCAGCACACACTCTTTTTTTCAAAGCAATTTTTTGACAAGATTTCCAATTTAGGCAGGATTATGCAGCCGGTTAGTGTTATGGAAAGGATCTCAAGACAGCAATATAATTTGCAAAACGGTGATTTCTGGGCCTGACCAATCTTTGAGAATATTTTTTGACAGGCTTTCCAATTGCACCGTTTAGTCCCAACGGACCTGGGACATGCCTTTTATTATCAGCCCATTTTAGAACTTCGTCAGAAGGAGAAAAATGATTTATGATTTTTTTGTTGACAGTGTTCTGAAGAACAGGCCCGTATTTTTTTGAGGAAGGGACTTCTTCAGTTATGGATGCGCCAAAAAGGTACACACCCTCAACAATGAACCGGTTTTCAGATCTTTTTGCAAGATATTCCAGGGCACTAAGAATAACTTGAGAGCCAAGAGAATGTCCCATCAGACGAATTTTAGTATCTGGACTGGATTTTTTGAAATCCTCAATGAATTTTCCCATGTTCTTTCCGTTCTTTTTTGCAATACGCTGTCCTACTGCAAGTGCATGCTTTGCATGTTTGATCAAATGCGCTCCAGTCGTGTTTGAATCATAGCTGTAGCCGATCACAGGATGTCGATATCCAAGTTTTTGTAATCGCTTTTTTGCTAAAAGAACTTTGGCTGTTGCACCAGCATTATCATTTCTTAATCCATGAACCATTATTGTTAATTCTCTTGAGCCGATCAGACTCCTAAAGTATTTTTTTGGATACAGATAGTACTTGTTGTTTTTCAGAGTTTTCCCAGTACAGAGATCATAGTAACCCCTAGTAGAGATTCTTGGAATTGGATTCATCTTGTTCGGATGGTCCCAAGACGCTTTTTATGATTCTCAATATCCTTGCTTTTAACTTTTGAAAACAGCGGGGACGTATAACCCAAAGCATGATTTGCAGACATTCCAAGCACAGACATGTCATTCCATTTTGCAGATATTTTTTTGTCCAAGCCTAATTGCATCCAGATTTTGTTTGCAGATTCAGGCATAAATGGCAGGATTGCAATAGAGATGCTACGCACTGCATTGACTGATAGATAGACACAATTTGCAGTTCCAGGACCATTCTTCCACGGTTCCTTATGTTGGAAATACTGGTTAAAGTGGGAAGAGAATTCCATGATTTTTTTGAGTGCTCTATCCAAATGATTCTGCTTCATCAAATCGCCAACATCAGCTGCAAGTGACCTTATCTTTTGCTCGGCCTCGGCATCCTTCTCATCGAAGGACTCGTATTCTGGAACTTTGCCATCAAACTCTTTTTTTGTAAATTCTAATGCCCTATTAACAAAATTTCCCAGATTTCCAATCAGTTCTGAATTAATTCTGGTTGCAAAGTCATCCCAATCAAAATTCAAGTCATCCTGAGAATATGGATTGATTGAGACAAGATGATACCGGAGATAGTCAGCAGGATAGTATTGCAAGAACTCCTTTAGACCAATATACCAATTTCTGCTTTTTGAGATCTTTTTTGCCTGTAAAGTAAGATGTCCCCTAGTCGGAATAAAATCAGGAAGTTTGTACTCACTGCCAATGCCCAATCTCATTGCAGGCAAAAAGAGGTAGTGATGATAGACAATGTCTTTGCCAATAAAGTGGTAAATGTCTGCGGTGTTCCAAAATTTTTTTCCGTCAATGCCTTTGTCATTTAGAAATTTTAGGGTAGCCGAGATGTATGCCAGATGGTTGTCAAACCATCCATAGAGTACCTTGCCATTTGCGGCGTCAAGGGGAATCGGAACTCCCCAAGATATATCACGTGTGATATCCCAATCTACTAGTCCAGATCTGATCCAGTTTTGAACATATTTTTTTACATCCTTTTGGAGATGTTGATTCTCATCAAGCCACCTAGACAAGGAATCTCCAAAATTTTTCAGCTTGAAGAAGTAATGGTTTGTTTTTTTTCTGGTTGGAGGCTTCCCGCATATTGCACATTTGGGGTCGACAATCTCATCTGGAACACGCCCACAGTTCTCACATAAATCAGAGTACTGGTCCTCAGCGTTGCAATGTGGACAGGAGCCCTTTACGTATCTGTCAGGAAGGAATTTTTTGTCATTATCGCAATAAAATTGGATTATTTCCCTCTCATAGATATGTCCGGCGTCATTTAGTTTTTTGAAGACATCTTGCACAAATGAAATGTTCTCCTCAGAGCTGGTCCTATAAAAGTAGTCAAAACCTATGTTAAATGAACTAAAATCGTCAAGAGCACGTTTGTTCCAATGGGCGACATATTCTGCAGGAGTCTTCCCTTCTTGTTCGGACTGTATCAGAATAGGAGTGCCAAAATCATCAGATGCGCAGACGTAATAGGACTCCATCCCAGTCAGCTTCAGGTATCTGTTGGTGACATCAGCAGGAAGATATGTTGATGCGATATGGCCTAGATGGATTTCCCCGTTTGCATATGGAAGTGCACTTGTGACGATGGCTTTTTTGCCCATACAATATTTGTGCCAGCGTGATCTTAATAGTTTACTCATTTGTATCAAAGAGATCGTCTTAAAACATGGGCCATCCGCCCTAATGGTTTTCAGACTATTGGAAAGACGTCAACAGATACGTAGTGACTTTGTCTAAAATTGGAACACAACGAAAAGTATTCTCTAGCCTAGTCTGTCAAGATGTTCCAATATGTAACCTAGACACTACGTAAGGCATGCATCGAACTCTTTCTCATGACTTGTTTTCTAAAAAACTAGATGGAACCAAAATTAAGATTTATTGGGTCCAAGGAATCACCAGCTGTTTGCATATTTTGTCTGCTCAAGAGTTAGCTTGTCAATCCTGACATCCATTGCCTTGAGAGCGTCAACTGCTACCTGTCTATCAATTTCCTCTGGCACGTTGATAATTTTGTTTCCCATCTTTTTGTGGTTTTTCAAAATATACAGGACGGATAGGATTTGGTTTGAAAATGATTGCGCCATTACTTCAGGAGGATGCCCTTCAGCTGCGACAAGATTTGCAAGCCGTCCCTGGCCAATCAAGTAGACCTTCTTACCGTTCGTTAAAACGCATTCATCAAGACTGGGGCGAACCTTTCTTACGTATTTTGAACTCTTTAGCAAGAATTCACTGTCAATCTCAACATCAAAGTGGCCTACATTTCCTAGGATCGTCCCGTCCTTCATTTGCAAAAGGTGTTCTCTTCTAATTGCACCGGTCATTCCAGTACACGTAATGAAAATATCACCGATTTTTGCTGCTTGAGACATCGGCATTACCTCAAAGCCATCCATGTGAGCTTCAAGAGCTTTTACGGGATCAACTTCAGTTACAATTACTTTAGAACCCATTCCACGACATCGTGCCGCAACGCCGCGTCCAACCCACCCATATCCAGCTACGACGGCTCTTTTTGATGCCATGAGCAAATTCATTGCTCTAAGATATCCATCAATTGTACTTTGTCCAGTCCCATATCGGTTATCAAACATGTGTTTTGTGTATGCCTCATTGACCAAGATTACAGGATAGCGTAACTTGCCTTGGTTCTCTACCGCACGAATTCTCCTCACACCTGCAGTGGTTTCTTCAGTTGCGCCAAGAATTGGAAGATCCTTAAATCGCTTATCAAAATGAGCTTTGACATTCATGTCAGCACCGTCATCAGTCAAGATAGTCGGCTTGTGTCTTAGAACTTGATTGATGCACCAATCATAGTCTTTTGCAGATTGGCCATTCCAAGCATAAACGTGGATACCCCGGGATGCCAGAAATGCGGCAATATTGTCTTGAGTAGTAAGGGGATTTCCACCACAACAGGCAATTGTTGCGCCCAGCTCTTTTGCACCCATCAACAAAACAGAAGTTTCCTTGGTAATGTGAAGGCAAAATCCCAAAGTTACGCCTTTAAGGGGTTTTGATCTTTTTAATCGGTCGACGGTATTGTTTAAGATTTGCATATGAGATCTAGCCCACTCATAAGACAACTTGCCTTCCTTGATTAATTTTGCACCAGACTTTACCTTGCTCAACGCAGAAATCCCAGAATCAAGGTATAAAATTCTATCATGAGAATCTAAATAAGTGGTAGAGGACAGGAAGAAAGGTGGAGAGGAAGGAAAGGTCATGTCATGGAAGAAGATTGCCGAGAGGGGGGAAGTATCCGTAGGAAGAGGCAAGGCCTTTGAAATCGATGGAAAACAGATTGCAATTTTCAATCAGGACGGATATCATGCAATAGACGATCTTTGTGTTCATCAGGACAGCTCCATCGCGCCGGGAAAGCTAGAGGGTGACATTGTCGAATGCCCGCTTCACTTTTGGCATTACAATATCAAGACAGGAGAGCTTGTAGATTATCTAAAAGACGTCAAACTTGAGACATACCAGGTAGAGGTAAGAGATGACGGCATCTATGTGGACATTTAGAATCCGTTTTAAAATAAATTAGAGTGTAAGTTGTGTTCAAATACGTTCCACTTTAGGTGGGGTTATGTTAAATGCAGATCATCCTAAAATGACGCCACGTTGATTCAACACAACGAAGAGAGAGTATTTTGCGTCCAAAATAAACGAATTGTGACAGGATTTTTATTCTAAAATTCATCAGAATACGCTATTGAACCAAGGGATCATAGAGAAAATTCAAAACCAAGATTACGCTGCAATTACAGAGAAAATTGAGAGTTTTCTAATCAATGAAATTGAGAAAAACAATTCCAACGGAGTAATTTTAGGATTAAGTGGTGGAATTGATTCAGCAGTTCTAGCATACATCTGCAAAAGAAAGCTCAAAGAAAGGACAGTTGCGGTCATAATGCCAGACACGTCGATTACTCCAAGCTCAGAAACAAAAGATGCCATGAGAATGATGTCGATGACGGGGATTCAATACAAACTAATCGACATCAGGCCAATCATAACCGAATATGAAATGCATCTTGAACCAAACGAGAAGGCAAAAGGGAACCTAAGGGCAAGGGTCAGAGCCAATATTTTGTATTACTATGCAAATGCAAAAAACTATCTGGTTCTAGGTTCCAGTGATAAAAGTGAACACAGTATTGGGTATTTTACAAAATACGGGGATGGGGCATCAGACATTACTCCAATTATTTCACTTTACAAGTTACAAGTAAGAGAGATTGCAAAATACTTGGGGGTACCTGAAAACATCATTTCTAAGAAGAGCAGTCCTCATCTATGGGAAGATCATGAAGCTGAGGCAGAGTTAGGTACAACGTATGAAGAGATCGATTCCGTTCTGTATTGTTTAATGGATAAAAAAATGGCCGTCAAGGATGTTGCAAAGGCGACGGAGATCGACATGGCAACAGTAAGTAAAATCTACCAATCATATCAAAACAGCGAACACAAAAGATCGCCACCACAAAAACCCGACTGAGAATAAAATGATCATACAAGATACCCTGTCAAACAGAAAGCAAGAACTAAGCATCGCAAAAAAACTGCGAATTTATCTTTGTGGGATTACTGTTTATGACGAATCACATATTGGCCACGCAAGAACAATTATCGTTTTTGATGTTCTGAGGAGATACTTGGAACAAAAAAATATCAGAGTAGAGATTGTTCAAAACTTTACCGACATAGATGATAAGATCATCAAAAAGGCGGCAAATGAAGACGTATCGGCCGAAGAAATCAGTTTAAGGTACATTGAGAGTTATTTCAGTGATTTTGACAGGCTGAACATAAAAAGGGCTGCGAACTATCCCAAAGCTACCGAACACATCAAAGACATTATCAAGTTCATTGAAAAATTGATTCTAAAGGGTGCGGCTTATAAATCAAAAAACGGAGTGTATTTTTCCGTATCAAAATTTCCCGACTATGGAAAGCTGTCTAAGAAGAAGATCGATGAGTTGCAGGCAGGCGCAAGAATTGAAGTAGATGACGCAAAAAAGGATCCGTTAGATTTTGCAGTGTGGAAATTTTCAGATGTCGAACCGACATGGGACAGCCCATGGGGAAAGGGAAGGCCTGGCTGGCATATTGAATGCTCTGTCATGAGTGCAAAGTACCTTGGAGAAAATTTTGACATTCATGGAGGGGGAAGAGATCTTATTTTTCCACATCATGAAAATGAGATCGCACAGTCAGAATCATGTACTGGAGCATCGCTTGCAAAGGTATGGATGCATGTAGGAATGGTAACAATTGAAGGTGAAAAGATGTCAAAATCAATTGGCAACATCAGATCAATCAAGCACGTATTAGATAACTGGGGGCCAAACATTATCAGATTGTTCTGTCTGTCTGGACATTATTCAAAGCCAATTGATTACTCTGAAGACATACTAAAGGAAAATCTTAGAAGATGGAGACAGATAGAGACATGTTATTTTGAGTTGATTCATGCTAAAGGGCAAGACGGTGTGGTCACTACTGACATCATCAAGAAGATCAGTGAAAATTTTGACAGTGCGTTAAATGATGATCTAAACACCCATTTGGCATTATCTGCATTCTTCCATCTTGTCAAAGAGACAAACAGAATAGCAGCTGATGGAAAACTTGACAAGATAAATGCAGGATACATCATAAAAGAGTTTCAGAAAATGTCAGAGGTTTTGGGTTTACGCATTCCTGAAATAACATCATCAGAAAAAAACAAAATTGACTCATTAATAATTAAACGAGAAGAGTTGAGGAGAGAGAAACAATTTGAAGAAGCTGATAAAATTAGAGAGAAAATTAATAAAATGAATATTGAGTTAATTGATCGTAAAGGAAAAACAACCTGGATGCGAAAGGAGAAGATCATGGCTGAAAAATAGGCAGTGTCAACGAGTGTGGGCTAAAAGTTCCCCGGCACAACCACCTTTCTGTAGGGGTGCCTTTCAGCGTCAAGCCGATTCCGTGCGTTCTCAGGTATTCAGATAGCGTCCGCCTCATCTCCTCAAACGTCCCATATATTCAGATACCAGGATGTCCAGCCTTGCTGATGTCAGTACTCTCTACTGCACTCAGTTCTGGCGTGGCAGCAGGCATGTAAAGATTCTGATGTCGTGGTTGGACCTGACTGCCTCTTTCACCCTCTGACCCCGTGCTGCGGCGCCCTGTCAATTACTACGTGTGCCCCTTCCAAAGTGCCGTTGCAGTGCCCTGAGATACAAGACAAATGTCCTTGAGTTGAAGATGTCGTATGTGCGTAGTGTCTACGTTAGATAAGCGCTTATCTTGATGGGTCCGGCCTCGCCGTTCTCCAGCATTGCACGAATCGACTCCTTCATCTCCTCCGTATTCCCATACAGCCTGTTGCCGGTGCTCATGTCTATGCGTAGCCGGCCCAGCTCTCGGGATAGTGGGTGAACGACTTTTTGTACAAGGTACTTTGCATTCTCTTCTGAGATCCGTGTTGTCTGATGTCATGACAACGCGTGAAATGTCGGGATCTATGTGTGTATCAGTGTGGCAATGCCGATGAATTTATGCTCGTAGTTATACTGACATCAGGCAAAGCGTGACATCTTGGTATCAAAACACCATGGACGTTTGAGTAGATAAAGAGGACGCCATCTGAATACCTGAGAACGTACAAAACCAGACTTGATATTGAAAGGCACCCTTACAGAAAGGTGGTTGTGCCAAGGAACTTTTGGCCGGCACTATAGATATAGATCTTTGAGTGCGACATGTTAGTTAATTCGTGGTTGAAAACTATCTTAAACATATTATTCATTCTGCCAAGATCTGGAATGCGCACATGTGCTACAAGCAAGATGGATTCCAAGAGTTCATACAGAGATTAACCCGTTTTGGTACGGAGTTGGTTTGATTAAAGTTGTTTCAATTTCTAATGTTATAATGATCATGTCCAGTAGAATCAAGAAAAGGAGATGGGGAGAATGCCACAGTACTGCTGCATGATCACTCTTTTGCTTTCCAGATAACGCGTTGTGGGAAAGGTATCTCGATTTTCGCTTTATCTAATGCACGCTTTATAGTTGTCAATAGAACGGGCTGGACACGACTCCAATCATCGCGAGGATGCCATACCAAAACCTGAATACTTACGCTTGAATCACCCAACTCCTCAACTCGAAATTCTGGTTCAGGAACCGCCAAAACAAAGGGCATGGTAAGTCGGATCTCATTTTTTATGGTCAAGATGGCTTGTTCTATGTCATCTTTGTATGCAATTCCAACC
The DNA here is from genome assembly GCA_007571135.1 of Candidatus Nitrosopumilus sp. Taxonomy (GTDB): domain Archaea; phylum Thermoproteota; class Nitrososphaeria; order Nitrososphaerales; family Nitrosopumilaceae; genus Nitrosopumilus. The sequence continues at coordinate 16,792 of RKRY01000155.1, forward strand.
GCAGATTCTGCCCTTCTTACTGTAGAGGAGGTCAGCGAGCGAATGTTGGAGGTAAAGAATTTTTCATTTGGAATCCTAATGACAGTACCATCAAATTTTCTCACACGGCTTGAAAAGGTTCCAATATCTAACAGGGTACCAGAGATGCTCATGTCAGGAATTTGTAATGTGTCGCCGTGCTTTACGGGTTTTTCGACCATCAAGAAGATTCCAGAGATCAGATTAGACACCACAGATTGTGTTGCAAATCCAATGACTACGGCAAATATTCCCCCAGCTACCATCAAACCAGAGAGATCAAGACCATGACTGGAAGTAAATGTAAGAAATGCAATTAATATAATTCCAAAATAAATTAGCTTGCCGAAATTTTTTGCAGTATCTTGAGGCAATGTTGGCGCATAGTATTTGTAAAAGATCATTTTTGCAATCTTTGCGGCAATAATTCCAACTGACATAATTATTCCTCCAATCAGCAATGAAAGGACTGTTAGACCTCCAGCAATTTCCATGTCAGATAAACCTTGAAGAAATTCTAATGGGCTCATTCTAATTTCATTCCTGTTGCATTTTTCACTACAGAGTCTTCTTCCCAAGTCGGGGATTCTGTCCAATTAGTCTGAATTCTTTCTGTTTGGACATCTATTACGTCTACTGCAGCTCGTTTTTTCAACGTCACTTTAATTCCATCAAGTATTGCTTTAGAGCCATCATAGTAAAGGGAGTTGCCAGTTATTGAAAAAATTACTTTGCTTACAGTTTGGCCCGTGTGCAGGGTATTTTCCATCAGGATTTTCATTACACCCTCAACGTATGGAACCGAGTCATACATGTCAGTTGCAAGAGTTCCCTCAGCATACTTACACAAAGTTCCGGTATCAGGGAGCCCATGCAGTCCAAATCTAGAGTCAAGTGGATTGCACGTGACCCAATCAAGGGATTCACGGTGTTGTCCATGGATCAGAAAGATGCCAATTTCCACAGGACAATGAACAAAGACGCTTGCTACTGAGTCCTTGCTAAGATAGATTTCCTTATCAAACTTCAAGAGCATGTGGTTTGTCCTTCTTGCAGGATGATTAAGTGGTCTAATTGGTGCCAATTCAATTTGAATTTGGTCAGATTTTGCAGGGATCATCTTTTCAGAGACATTTCCCTCAGAATCCGTCCTAGAATAAAGGAAGACGTTGTTACCGACTCTTTCGAATTTTATCGAGGTGTTGGGCAAGAATAATTCTGTTCTTTCAGAGACATCATATACGCCGTATTTTGAAAATTCGCGGACAGGG
>RKRY01000036.1 GCA_007571135.1 Candidatus Nitrosopumilus sp.
TGGGCAAGGCAAATGTTGGAAAATCAACCTTCTTTTCTGCATCAACACAGACTCCTGTGGCATCGGGAAACTTTCCATTTACTACAATCAAGCCAAATGTCGGCGTAGCATATGTACAGACTGACTGTGCCTGCAAGCATTTCAAAATAGAGCATCAAAATGATCTGTGCGTTAAGGGAATCCGGTCCATTCCTGTCAAACTTGTCGACGTTGCAGGATTGGTTCCAGGAGCTCATCGGGGAAAGGGACTGGGAAACCAGTTTCTTGATGATGCAAGACAGGCCAAGGTCCTAATCCACGTAGTCGATATTGCCGGAACGACTGACATACAAGGACAGCCTGTCCCTCCCGGAACCCACAATCCGCTTGAGGATGTGGAGTTTGTTAGGAACGAACTTGATCTTTGGTTTGCCGATATCCTAAAGCGAGAATGGGACAGGGTTACAAGGGAGGTCCATCAGAAGCGGGCAAAGATAACTGACGGAATTGCAAAGCGCTTTACCGGGCTAGGGATCAAGGATTTCCAGGTTCAGGAGGCGTTGCAAAAGCTGGGATTGGCCTCAAAGGATCCAAAGGAATGGAGTGACGAGGATGTTGCCACATTTGCACGGAAGCTAAGACAGGATACCACGCCTATGATCATTGCCGCAAACAAGGCGGATCTGTGCCTGGATCTGGGGATTGTTAAGAGGATTGGATGCAATGCAGTTCCGTGCAGCGCAGAGACTGAACTTTTGTTGCGCAAGGCCTCCAAAGCCGGGCTTGTAAGATATTCATCAGGAGATGGGGGATTTACAGTTGTCGGTGACAGGGAGATTGCCCCCCCGCAGCAAAAGGCATTGGATCTGGCAAGATCCGTCTTTGAGAAGATCCCGGACACCGGAATTCAAAAAATCCTCAATGCCGCCGTCTTTGACTCGTTGAATCTAATTGCAGTTTATCCAGTTGAAGATGAGACAAAACTTGCCAACAAGGATGGAGTCGTCCTGCCCGATGCAAAGCTACTCCCGAAGGATTCGACTGCCAAAGATCTGGCAGGTCTAATTCATGCCGACATTGCCAAGGGATTTTTACATGCGATAGACTGTAAAACCAAGCAACGGATTGGCAGTGATCAAAAATTGAAGAATGGGGACGTAATCAAGATAGTATCTACCTTGAGCAGGGGTTGAGATGTTAGGCCTGGGAATTGAAAGTACAGCTCACACATTCTCTTGCGCAGCCATCGAAAAGAGGGGAAGGAAGGGAAGAATCCTCTCTGATGTAAGAAAGATCTTTCGTCCTGATAAGGGCAAGGGAATCCATCCAAGGGAGGCGTCACGTCATCATGTTGAGAACAGTCCGGCGGTTCTGTCCCAGTGTCTGAAGGAGGCCGGCATCTCAATTAAGGACTTGGACCTTGTATCTTATGCGGCAGGACCGGGATTGGGGCCCTGCCTACGAGTGGGAGCCGTTGTAGCAAGATCGCTTGCATCATTTTACAAGATTCCAATCTATCCTGTCAATCATGCAATAGGCCACATTGAATTGGGAAAATTACTCACTGGAGCCGCAAACCCCCTAGTTCTTTTGGTATCCGGTGGCCATACGATGCTGCTTGCATTTTTAAACAGGCAATGGAGGGTTTTTGGCGAAACACTGGATATTACCCTGGGACAACTACTTGATCAATTCGGACGTTCAATCGGGTTTGCATCTCCGTGCGGGAAAAATATCGAGGCACTGGCCTTGTCCTCATCAAGATATGTCGCACTGCCGTACTCGGTAAAGGGCAACGACGTATCATTTTCCGGCCTGCTTTCTGCAACCAAATCTGCAGCTGCCAAAGGGAATCTGGCTGATGCATGTTACTCATTACAAGAGACTGCCTTTGCAATGATCAGCGAGGCAGTGGAGAGGGCCTTGTCGTTTACCGGAAAAAAGGAGCTTATGATTGTAGGCGGGGTCGCTGCCAACAAGAGACTTTCTGCAATGCTAAAGGAGGCCTGCAGGCGGCACGGTTGCAACTTTTTCGTAGTTCCAATCAGGTATGCCGGGGATTGCGGCAGCCAAATCTGCTGGACTGGATTGCTGGAATCCCAAGTAAAACCCGGCGTTCCAATTAAGGATGCCTTTGTAACACAGTCGTGGCGATTGGATTCTGTAAGGGTGGACTATTGATCTTCCGGGTTGTCGATGGCATCCTGTATGCTGTCAACCCACCTGCCGGTGTTGAAAACCCCGAACTTGTAGATCTGCTCCCCGTCGGAAGTCTTTGCAGAAAAACAGACCTTCTTCATAAGCAACCCCTCCTTCCATGTTCTTGTAACGTCAGTCAGTGGAATGTCAAGAATCGTCTCACCTACATTTTTAGAGAAATCCATCACCCTTGCACTTGTCTTATCAAACGCCAGTCTTCTGCTCGTCAGGGTAAGTATTCCGGAACCAAGACTGTCCTCGCTGCAGTCTTCCTGCTTGATTCTCTTCTCTCCGTCCTCCATGTTGACTTTTATTGTATTCCTTTGGATATAATGCTAATGAAACTGCTCAAAAGGGGCGCAGAGTCTGAAATCTATCAGGCGACATGGAATGATTCTAATGCAATCCTGAAAATCCGTACACCAAAGCCCTATAGGAATTCTACATTGGATTCCAGAATCCGAAGACACAGAACAATCAGGGAGGCACAGATGATCTCCCGCGTCAAGTCATTTGGGGTCCCCTCCCCGTTGGTATACTTTGTCAATATTGGGGATTCCTCGATCCTCATGCAGGAAATTCCCGGCACACCCGTGCATGACCTGCCGGATTCTAAAATAATCAAACTCTCTGAAGATATTGGAAGACTGGTAGCCACCCTTCATAAAAACGGAATAATGCATGGAGATCTGACGACATCCAACTTTATCTTTTACAGGGATCGCATCTACATCATCGATTTTGGATTGTCCCAAAATTCAATCAAGCCCGAAGATCACGCAGTCGATCTGCGGCTCATTAAGGAAATTCTTAACAGTGCCCACGCCCAAATCATGGAATCAGGCTGGAAAAATTTCCTTCTAGGATACAAGTCGATCGTAGGATCCTCCAGACACGCCCAAATCTTGCACCTGGTTTCAGAAATTGAGGGTCGCGGCAGGTATGCAACAGTCGTTTGACCTTCTCTTTGTCTCTTCAAACAGACACAAGTATCTTGAGGCAAAGACTGTACTTGACTCATTCGGGGTTGAACTGGGCTTTCTAAAATTAAGGTTGGAGGAGATTCAATCCGATTCGATTAAAAAAATCGCAATCAAAAAGGCAAAGGACGCGTTCTCAAGATGCAGCAAACCCCTGATAGTTGAAGATGACGGCCTGTTTGTCAGCTCCCTGGACGGCTTTCCGGGGCCGTACTCGTCTTACGTCTTTGAGACGATAGGAAACAAGGGGGTCCTGAATCTGCTAGATGCCAAACGAGACGCGGAATTTGTTTCTATAATTGCGTACTGTGACAGG
>RKRY01000002.1 GCA_007571135.1 Candidatus Nitrosopumilus sp.
CTTGGTTTTTCACGGCATATCGGGATGCGCCGTGGTCATGCCTTTCGATCAGTCTTTGTCGGCACAATGATAAGTGATTGTTAATCCTAAACACTACGTTGCAAGATACAGCAGGGATGTGCAATACTTCGCGTGTTCATGACTGACTCCGTTTTAATTGGGCAATACGAATAAGTATGTAAATTCTCCAGATATCTCATGAGTTCAGAAGACTTTGAGTCAGATCAACTCGGTACGGTAGGCAATTCTAGCAAAAGTTCACATAACACAGGTCTGATAATAGGGCTGGTCGTAACAGCAGGAGTTGCGGCATTTTTTGCAGGGATGTACTTTTCAAATTCGGACCAAGTTACACAGAAGGATCTTGATGATGCCGTTTCAAGACTGGAATTAATGGTGCTGCAAAACCAGTTAGGTACTCAGCGGCCCCAAGAAGAACCTCAGAAGCCAAAAAACATTTCAGCTGACGATGATCCCATAATCGGAGATCCCAATGCACCAATCACGATTATCGAATTTTCGGACTTTGAGTGTCCGTTTTGTGCAAGATTCTACGTACAGACACTGCCAGTACTCATGAGCGAATACATAGACGAGGGCAAGGTCAGGCTGGTTTTCAGGGACTTTCCAATCCAGAGCATCCATCCCAACGCGTTGCCGGCATCATTAGCTGCCGAGTGCGCAAATGAACAGGGCAGGTTCAAAGACATGCATGATGCGTTGTTTGACAACCAGGGGCACTGGAGCAGTGCAGGTACGACCGAATCTATTGCGCTGTTTAGCCAGTACGCAGACGCAATTGGATTAGAACAGGGACAGTTTGATTCATGCCTGACAAGCGGCAAATACATAGACGAGATCAGAGGCGACCTGAATGACGGGAGGAATTACGGGGTTTCAGGCACACCAGGATTCTTTATAGGAAATGACAAAGTTGGGTATGTCGAGTTAAGGGGGGCCCAGCCATTTGAGAGCTTCAAGAGGGTAATTGACTCACAGCTGGGCCTGTAAAAAATAACAAGCGTTTATTAGACCTCCACTGGAACCCGGTTTATCGGAATAATGGCGTCAAGGCAATGAGCTTTATCGCCACTGCCTGCGAGAAGAAAACAAAATGACAAAGTTTGAAGAATTGGGATTAAACGGAGAGATATTACGGGGAGTCAGGGATCTCGGATTTGAAGAGGCATTTCCGATTCAGGAGGCAGTGATTCCCGTCTTGCTTACCGGAAGGGATGTTGTAGGACAGGCCCACACGGGTTCTGGAAAGACTGCCGCATTCTCACTGTCAATGCTCCAGGAGATCAGGCCAAAGAACGGAATCCAGGGCCTGATCATGGCGCCGACTCGGGAGCTGGCAATGCAGATTACAGACGAGATTAAAAAATTTGGAAGGCATACCGGGATCAGGGTAGCTACAGTGTATGGAGGCCAGGGAATGAGGATTCAGCTTGACGCATTGGAGAGGGGAGTCGAGATAGTTGTTGCAACGCCCGGAAGGCTGATCGACCACCTCAAGAGGGGTTCGATTGATCTAAGGGACGTAACCCACATTGTCCTCGACGAGGCAGATACAATGCTGGATATGGGGTTTATCGACGACATTCAGTTCATTTTGGATTTGGCGCCCGAGGAGCGGGTCATGTCGTTGTTTTCAGCCACGATGCCTGCCGAGATTTTGAGGCTGTCAGAGGAGTATTTGAAAAACCCAAAGCAGTTTCTGCTAGACGCAGACGATCTTAGCGGGGAAGGAATCGACCAGTCATTTCTAGTCATTAAAGACAGGGACAAGGTCAGGTATTTGATTGACTTTGTCAAGCAGGCAAAGGGACAGTGCATCGTGTTTTGTTCGACCAAATACAGGACAAGAGACGTTCAGAGGTTCCTCCACAGGGAGAGGTTTGGTGCAGTGGCAATTGAGGGGGACATGTCTCAGCACAGAAGGGAGCAGTCCATGGCAAAATTTAGGAGCGGCAAGGCAGACATTTTAGTTGCGACAGATGTTGCGTCAAGGGGGATTGACGTTCCAAGGGTGGGTCTGGTCATCAACTATGATGTGCCAAACCAAGAAATGGCATACTTTCACAGGATCGGAAGGACTGCAAGGGCAGGAGCCAAAGGAAGGGCAATCACATTTGTCTCATATTCATCGGTAGGGGATTGGAATGTCATCAAACGCCAGATCAAGGTTCCGATCAAGGATTTGAATGCGGAGATGGGTATCGAGATCTCAATTCCGGATCCGCTAAAAAGGGAGATGCCTTCAAGGAGATTCGGCGGACAGCCCAGAGGCGGCCGTTCCGGAGGCTACAAAAGAGGGGAAGGAGGCAGAAGCGGGGGCGGGGGCGGAAGACAGGATTCCAGAGGCAACAGACGAAGGCGCAATGACAGGGACGGCGGCAGTGGCAACAGGGGTTATGGCAGCAACAGAAATCGCTACGGCGGCCGCAGCAGATGGTAATTACTGTAAAACTTAAAATGCCCGAATATGCCAAGTCATTGTAAGGTAAAGTAATGCACAAAGGATTCGTTTTATTAAATTGTGATCTGGGAGCAGAAGAGTACATCGTAGATGAATTAAAACAGATGGAGGATGTAAGCAACGCATATTTGACATTCGGGGCATATGACGTTGTTGCAGAGATTGAAACTGATGGCCAGGAAGGGTTTGAAAAGGCAGTTTCGATAATCAGAAAGTTATCCAGGGTTGTCAGCACAATGACACTCAACGTGATTAATCCCAAATAATGGGCGCTCCAGCAACGTACTTGCGGCTACCGGACTGTCATATCTTTAGGATATGGCATCGTTCAGGCTAGTTCGTTCCAGCAAGTACTTGTGGCTACCGTAATTGGTCAAGTCACATAAGGATCCTTGTAAAAATGAGGGTTTTGGATTACATGCCGGTAATCGTAACCGGTCAAGTCGTATGAAAGAATCTGTAAAAATGGAAGTTCGGTAATCGGTCAAGTCGTATGAAAGAATCTGTAAAAAATGAGAGTTCATAGCTTGCATATTCTATATTTTTCAATAACTTGCTAGATTTTGCATGATTAGTTGAAGTTATCAAACCTGACTTGACCGATTACCGGTAATAGGTTAATTCACATAAAGGAACTTGTAAAAAACGAGAGTTCATCGCCTGCATATTCTATATTTTTCAATAACTTGCTAGATTTTGCATGATTAGTTGAAGTTATCAAACCTGACTTGACCGATTACACATGCCGTATATTTTCAGTGACTTGCAATATTTTGTATAATTAGTCGAAGTTATCAAGACGGACTTGACCGATTACCAAAAGGATCAGATGTCACTGCGTCAACATACCGGCACTTGGACGATCTTTTTGGAAGATCCTGTTCATGCAACAATAACATGCATTTGTAACTTATTTAGCGGCATCTTGCAGATCACTTTTTTGTCACGTCTAGATCTCTAGTCTTGTCTTTAT